>DASUIO010000193.1:0-2601 GCA_036279755.1 Polaromonas sp.
TATGCACGAAGGCCCAACCCTCTCCGGCGCTTATCTGAGCGTCGACAGCGCACAGTTACAGTCGCTGTATGTACGGCTAAAGGGCATGCCGCGCGTCGCAGGGGTTGCCGAGCGCGTACAGGAGATCCGCAATTTCAACCGTGTGATGCAGGAGACCATGTTGTTCTTCACCTACGTCGCCACCGTGTTTGCCGTCATCATTGCGTTTGGCGTTATCTACAACAGCGCCCGCATTGCGCTCACCGAACGCGGCCGCGAACTCGCCAGCCTGCGGGTGCTGGGTTTCACCCGGGCTGAAATCGCCTACATCCTGCTCGGCGAACTGGGTATTCTGACCCTGATCGCCATCCCGCTCGGCCTGTGGCTGGGTGAATGGATGTGTTACTACATTGCGCGCACCATGCAAAACGACCTGTTTCGCGTGCCGGTGGTGCTGGTGCCGCAAACCTATGCGTTTGCCGCGGCCGTGGTGCTGGTCTCCGCGGTGCTATCGGGCCTGGCGGTGCGCCGCCGGTTGGATCAACTTGACCTGGTTGCCGTCCTGAAGGCGGCGGAGTGACTCTATGAAAATCAGCGTGCCATGGCGTCGCCGCATCGTGTTGGCCCTGATCGGCGTGCTCGTCGCTTGGGGGCTGTTCCAGGGATTCCGCCCGCAGCCTGTCGAGGTTGACCTCGGCACGGCGAGCCGCGCACCGCTGCGGGTCACTATCGAGCAGGAGGGGCGCACCCGGGTGCTGGACCGCTACGTGGTCACCGCCCCGGTCAATGGCTACGCGCGGCGCGTCCGGCTCGACGTGGGCCATGCCGTCGAGCGCGGCGCCACGCTGGTCGAACTTGAACCGCTGCGCGCCGAGGTGCTGGACCCGCGCCGCCGCGCCGAGGCCGAGGCCCGTATCGCCGCAGCCCAGAGCAGCGTTAGCGCCACCGAGCAGCGCGCCAACGCGGCTGCCAGCAATGCTGACCTGGCGCAAAAAGAACTCCAGCGCGTGCGTGCACTGCGCCTGGCAGGGCATGTCAGCGCCGCGGCCGAAGACCGGGCCGCCAGCGAGGCCGAAAGCCGGGCCGCGGAACTGCGCTCGGCGCAATTCGCCATCGCTACCGCGCGCCACGAACTCGAAGCCGCCCGCACCAACCTCAAATATGCCGCAAGCGGCAGCAGCGCCGAACTGGTGGCCGTCCGTGCTCCGGTGGCCGGGCGAGTGCTCAAAATCCCGCACAAGAGCGAAGGCACGGTCGTCGCCGGCCAGCCGCTGATCGAGATCGGTGACCCGCGGGCGCTGGAAGTCGAGGTCGACGTGTTATCAGCCGATGCCGTGCGCATACCTCCCGGCACCCGCGTCGTATTCGAACGCTGGGGGGGTGAGGGCACGCTCGAAGGCGTGGTGCGCGTGATCGAGCCCGCCGGCTTCACCAAAGTCTCTGCCCTCGGCGTGGAAGAACAACGGGTCTGGGTCATTGTCGCCTTCACCTCACCCGCCGCCCAATGGCAACGCCTCGGCGACGGCTACCGCGTCGAAGCCAGCTTCATCCTGTGGGAAGCGAACGACGTGCTTCAAATCCCCGCCAGCGCTTTGTTCCGCGACGGCAACGGCTGGGCTGCGTTCGCGGTCGAGCAAGGCAAAGCCGTCAAGCGCCGCGTGGAGATCGGCCAACGCAACGGCCTTAGCGGACAGGTCGTCTCCGGTATCAGTGCGGGTGAGCGGGTGATCGTCCATCCGGATGATCGGGTGCGGGAGGGGGTAAGCGTGGTGGCGAGATAGCCATTTTCATGCATTCTTTGGGTGTGCTCCCCTATAACTTGTCTCCAGCCTTGAGAAGATCATCAGCATGTTTTGATACGCGCTGGTTCGTGTATTCCATGAACTGATCAAAATTGATCCAGCCGCGTTGTTCTTTGTCTATCTTCGCGAAATCGCGGTAGGTCAATGGCAAATGGCCTTTGGCCTCTTCGCGGGTGAGCTTTCCATCTTTGTTCTTGTCGGCGAAATTGAAGAGAGCAATAACTGTGCGGGGCTTTCTTTCGCTCGCTTGCTTGGACTTCGATTCAGTCGCCTTTTCCGTCTGGGCCTGACCGGGCACGGCAAACGCCGCCAGGATGGCTACAAGCGGCAAAATAAACAGGGGTTGCTTATTCGATTTCATTATGGACTCCATTTGTAGGTAAGTTCTGTTGAAAGATTAACGAGTTCACCGGTGAGTCAGTTGATCAATGTCAAACAACCAGGAGTCTGTAATTGGGGTTTTTGTGGGTGCCGTTTCGCTCAAGTTGCCTTGCGCGGGTGAGATACAGAGCGAGAAATGCGAGTGTCTAATTGCGTGCCAAGGTACCGGTGCAGCGTTGTCAGCAGATCCTGCCGTTGCAGCTCTTTGTGAGAAGATGCTGATACCGGCGGGAATGAATGGGCCACAGTAAAACTTGTTGTCATCGTGGACAATCAGCCAGCCAGCCAGCCAGCCAGCCAGCCAGCCAGCAAACCAACCAATGTCTATAGAGCTCCTAATCGACCAAGCCGTGATACTTGCCTACCGATTGGCGGGTTACGCCATGGTCAATTTGATTGATGACGCCGCGATGATGGCGTTGCTGTTTTGCTGAGAGAC
>DASUIO010000194.1:0-12312 GCA_036279755.1 Polaromonas sp.
TGGCGACCAGCATGACCGTGATGCTTTTGTCGACATACCAGGCACCCCGGTCGCCCAGCAGGTAAAACAGCGGCGCAAACACCGCAGCAGCCAGCGACGCCAGCGAGGAATAACGCGAAAAAAAGGCCACGATCAGCCAGGTCGCCAGCGTTGCCAGGCCCAGCACCCAACTGATGCCGAGCAACACGCCCGCCGCCGTGGCCACGCCCTTGCCGCCCTTGAACTGGAAAAACACCGGGTACAAATGCCCCAGGAAAGCAGCCAGGCCGACGGCCGCAACGGTGCCGTCGCCCAGCCCGTAGTCGCCGCCAAACCACTTCACCAGTACCACGGGCAGCCAGCCTTTCAGGCCATCGAGCAGCAAAGTTGCCACTGCCGCGACCTTGCTGCCTGAACGCAGCACGTTGGTGGCGCCGGGGTTCTTGCTGCCAAAGCTGCGCGGATCTTTCAGGCCCATGGCCTTGCTGACAATGATCGCAAAAGACAGCGACCCGAGCAGGTAGGCCAGCAGCACAGCGCCGATTGAGTATGCGTAATTCAAAATGCTCTCCCCCTTGTTATTCGTTCAGCGCGCACTGCACCGATTTTGCACCCAGCAGCGTGACGCAAACCTGCGGATCAATGCCGACCAAATAGCCGCGCCGACCGCCGTTGATGACGATTTTAGGCAAAGCCAGAATGCTTTCCTCGATATACACCGGCATGGCTTTGCGCGTGCCGAATGGCGAGGTGCCTCCGACCAGGTAGCCGCTGTGGCGATTCGCCACTTCAGGTTTGCAGGGCTCGACCGCTTTGGCGCCAATTTGGCGTGCCAGATTTTTGGTCGAGACTTTTCGGTTGCCGTGCATCAGCACCAGCAAGGGCTTGGCATCCTGGTCTTGCATGACCAGCGTCTTGACGACGCTGAAAGGGTCCAGGCCCAGCACCTCGGCACTGTGCTTCGCGCCACCGTGCTCCAGGTAGTCGTAGGGATGCTCGGTGAAGGCCACTTGGCGGGACTTCAGCCATTGCGTGGCAGGAGTTTCGCTGACGTGCTCTTTTTTGGCCATATTACAGAGCGGGGTCGCGAATTTCCCAGCGGATCTTGTCAATCTCGGCCAGCACTTCCGCAGTCAAGGTGGTGCCAAAGGCATCCAGGTCTTCATCGAGTTGCGCGACCGAAGTCACGCCGATGATGGTGCTGGCCACCTGCCATTTGGTGCTGCAAAACGCCAGCGCAAGTTGCGTGGGTGTGAGGCCATGCGCACGCGCCAGGGCGTTGTAGCGCCGCGCGGCGGCCAGCGCCTCGGGGCGGCCCCAGCGCTGCTTGCGCACGGATTCGAACTTGCCGATACGCGCTTGTTTCGGTGCATCGGGGCCTTCAATGCCCGACAGGTCATATTTGCCAGTCAGCAAGCCAAAGCCCAATGGTGAATAGGCCAGCAGCGAGACGCCCAGTCTGTACATCGACTCATCCAAGCCGTTTTCAACGGTGCGGTTGATCAGGCAGTAAGGGTTCTGCACCGTGGCGATGCGTGGCAGGCCGTGCTGCTCGGCCAGCCTGACAAACTCATGCACGCCATAAGGCGATTCGTTGGACAAGCCAATGGCACGCACCTTGCCCGCCTTGACCAGCTCGGCCAGCGCTTCGAGTTGCTGGTGGATGCTGCTCACCGGCAGGTCGTTGGCCGGATCGAAATACAGCGCGCCAAACACCGGCACATGGCGGACGGGCCAGTGGATCTGATAGAGGTCGATCACGTCGGTTTTCAGACGCTTGAGGCTGGCGTTGCAGGCGCCCACGATGTCCGCGGCGGTCAGATCCGTGCTGCCGTTCCTGATCCAGGGCATGCCGCGCGCCGGGCCTGCCACTTTGGTGGCCAGCACCAGTTGGCTGCGGGCCGATGGATTTTTTGCAAACCAGTTGCCAATAATGGTTTCGGTGGCACCAAAGGTTTCAGCCCGTGGCGGCACCGAATACATCTCGGCCGTATCCAGAAAATTGACACCGCGCTCCAGCGAACGCTCCAAGATGGCATGCGCCGTGGCTTCGTCGACCTGTTCGCCAAACGTCATGGTGCCCAGGCAAACAGGCGTGACATGCAGATCACTGGAGCCAAGTTGAACTTTATTCATGAAAATCCCAGTTGAAAAAGGAGAGAAATTGCCCGTCGCCTGGTGCCCGGGCACGCTGTAGCGGAGATCACAAGGGACTAGTTTAAGGGCTTCAATGCTCGTTTTCTGGTACCGAACAGCGATCTTGTCTTACACCTCATCACCCTTTGAATGTCTAACATGCACTCAGCAGCGCTTGAATGCGCGCTCGATTCAAACCCATCCATTCCGAGGAGCAATTCAATGAAAAAACTAGTCATTACGTCCCTGGTCGCCGCAGCACTGGCCGTTGCCGGTCTTTCAGGCTGCGCCGACATGACCCCGACCCAGAAGGGCACTGCTCAAGGCGCCGGCATTGGCGCGGGCCTTGGCGCGCTGATCGGTGCGGCCACGGGCGGCTCCAAAGGCGCGGCACAGGGTGCAGTTCTAGGCGGCGCCGTGGGTGCTGGTGGCGGCTACCTCTGGTCCAAGAAAATGCAGGACCAGAAAATTGCGATGGAAAAAGCTACTGCGGGCACCGGCGTAGCGGTCAGCCAGACGGCTGACAACCGCCTGAAGCTGGACATCCCCAGCGATATCTCGTTTGACGTGGGCCGCTCGGCCATCAAGTCCAACTTTGCGCCCGTGCTGAACCACTTTGCGACCAGCCTGAACCAAAACCCGATTACCACGGTCACCATCATTGGCCACACCGATAGCACCGGCTCCGACGCCATCAACAACCCGCTGTCTTTCGACCGCGCCAATTCGGCCCGCGATTACCTGGTCAGCCATGGCGTCGCGGCTCAGCGCATCGCGACCGACGGCCGCGGTTCGCGCGAACCGATTGCCAACAACGCCACAGAGCAGGGCCGCGCCCAAAACCGTCGCGTCGAAATTTACGTCGCCGAGCCAGCAGCGCGTTAATACCAGCATCGCCGCTTCTTGATAAAAAAGCACCTTCGGGTGCTTTTTTTTGTGCGCGCTTGCCGCCCTCAGGCGTTTTCAAAACGCGCTTCTTCCTGCAGCCGCAGCACGCGGCGTTGCACCTTGCCGGTGGTGGTCATGGGGAGCGCATCAATAAATTCGATTTCCTTGGGGTACTCATAGGGAGCCAGCATGGCTTTGACGTGGGCCTGCAGCTGCGCCACAAGTTCCGCATCAAATGCACTTACAGCCCCGGTGCAACGGGCGCGAGCAGCTATTAATTCAGGGGCAAGAACCACATAGGCCTTGACCACGGCGCCGCGCTCCCTGTCAGGCTTGGGCACCACAGCCGCATTGGCGACCGCCGGATGCTTGACCAGGCAGTTCTCAATTTCGCCCGGGCCGATGCGGTAACCGGCCGCCTTGAAGACATCGTCGGCGCGGCCCTCGTACCAAAGATAGCCGTCGGCGTCAACCCGCGCCAAGTCGCCGGTGCGGCACCAGTCGCCGGTGAATTTGGCCTGAGTGGCGGCGTCGTTCCTCCAGTAACCCAGAAAAAAGATCGGGTCCGGGTCGCCGTGGATGTCAAAGCGGTTCACCGCCACGTCACCCGGCACGCCCACGGGAGATTCATGGCCGTCATCATCAATCACCGCCACGCGGTGGCCGGGGTAGCCCTTGCCCATGCTGCCAGGCCGCGCTGGCCAAAACTTGCTGCAATTGCCGACGACGTAGTTGATTTCGGTCTGGCCGAACATTTCGTTCGCCGTCACGCCGAGTTGCTCCTGGCAGTAGGCAAACACCGCATCGCCCACCGCTTCGCCCGCACTCATCAGGCCCTGCAGCTTGAGCGTGAAGCGCTCGCGCGGCTGCGGCAAAGCCTTCATCATGGCTTTGAGCGCCGTGGGGAATAAAAACGTGTGGGTCACGCCCTGCTGCTCCATCAGGCTGAAGGCGAGTTCGGGACTGAAGCGACCATTGAACGCCACAATCGGGCGGCCAAAATACAGCGTGGGCAGCAGCGCGTCCATCAGCCCGCCGGTCCAGGCCCAGTCGGCCGGACTCCAGAAAACGGCATCCGATGCCCTATTTTCCAGGCCATCAAAGCCAAACCAGTTCTGGCTGCAGATGAAGCCCGGCAAGTTGCCGATCAGCGCGCGGTGCGCAAGAAGAGCCCCCTTGGGCGGACCGGTGGTGCCGCTGGTGTAGATCAGCACCGCAGCTTCATCGGCCTTGGTCTTGACGGCCGTGAAGGCGCGCTGCTGGGCCGCCACCGCGCTGGCATAGTCCACATCGCCCTGCCCAGCGGCGCTGCCGGCTGCCACCACCGTGCGCAGCGCCGGGCATTGGGCCCTTACCGCCTTCACACTGGCGATGGCGCTTTCATCGCAGATGGCAACCACTGCCTCACTGTTTTGCAGTCGAAACTCCAGCGCCTCGGGCCCAAACAGCATGGACAGCGGCATGGCGACCGCGCCCATCTGAAATACCGCCATGTAGGCCACCGCGGTTTCAAAGCGCTGCGGCATCACGATGGCGACGCGGTCACCGCGCCCCACGCCCAGCCCGACCAGCACATGGCTGAGCGCATCAGCCGCCTTCTGGAGCTCGAAATAAGTATGAAATATGCTTTTATCGCGCTCTGAATGGATGTTTATAGCTATTCTTTTAGCAGCACTCTCCGGATCCTTTTCAGGCCGGGCCCATCGGTTGCAGCAGACCTCGGCGATGTTGAAGTACTCGTCGACCTGCCAGTGAAAGCCGCTGTGCAGCGCTGCATAGTGGTCTGGTCCAGCCCCGTTTGTGTCCCTGTTTTGACTGCGCTTCAACGTGAGTCTCCTTATGATCAGCAGCCAATGTACAAAGAAAAACGATCTTCTCAAAGCGAGTTTGTCCCTATACGCGGGCTTAATTACCACGTTCAGCGCTGGGAAAGCACCCCCGGCGCAGGCTCAACGCCGCCGCCCCTGGTGCTGCTGCATGGCTGGATGGACGTGGGGGCTTCCTACCAGTTCATGGTGGATGCTTTTATTGAGGCATTTGTGCAGGGCCGCACCATCATTGCGCCCGACTGGCGCGGCTTCGGGCAAACCGGACCCAGCCAGGGAAGCGGTCAAGCCGACCACTACTGGTTTGGCGATTACCTGGCCGACCTCGACTTTCTGCTGGACCACTACGCGCCCGACCAAGCGGTGGACCTGGTGGGTCACAGCATGGGCGGCAATGTGGCCATGCTGTATGCCGGGGTGCGGCCCGCGCGCATCCGCAAGCTGGTTAATCTCGAAGGCTTTGGCCTGCCGGCCAGCCAGGCCAGCCAGGCGCCTGGCCGTTATGCCCAGTGGATGGACGAATTGAAAGCCCTGCACCGCGGCGAGCTGGCCCTTAAAGCCTACAACGATGTGGGCGGCGTCGCCCGGCGGCTCATGAGAACCAACCCCCGGCTGTCGCCCGACAAAGCCAACTGGCTGGCCAGCCACTGGGCCCGCCCCGACGCCGACGGGAAATGGCAAATCCTGGGGGAACCCGCCCACAAGGTAACCAGTGCGCAGCTGTACCGCCTCGACGAAGTGCTGGAAATTTACCAGCGTATCAGCGCACCCACGCTGGCCATGGAAGCTTCCGACGACTCCATGGCCATCTGGTGGAAAGGCAAATACACCCTGGCCGAGTACCACGAAAGGCTCAAGCAGGTGCCCCAGGTGCAGGTCGCGGTCATTCAGGATGCCGGCCACATGCTGCACCATGACCAGCCGGTGCAACTGGCCCGATTGATCGAAGATTTCCTGACCTGATTCCGCCTGCCCGGCCTAAGGCTCAGCATTTAGCGCACACTCAAGCCTTTTTCCAGCGCTTCAAGCGGAGACAACGATGACCGGGCCAGCTTATATTCATCAGGAAAATTTTCGCCGTATCCTGACGCGAAACATCAGCCTGCCGCTGGGCGTCGGCGTGCTCAGTGCCGCCGTTTTTGTCGCCCTCATCTTTTACCTGCTGTCGGCCTTGGGCGGGGTCGCGCAAACAGAGCGAGCGATTACCAACGCCAACCTGATCGCCAAGCTGGGCGCCGACATGGAAACCAGCATGTATGGTTACCTCGTCACGGGCGAAGAACCACTGCTGCAGCCTTTTGAAATTGGCAAGCCGCGCCTCGCAGCCGAAACAAACACGCTGGCCCTACTTGTCCGCGACAACCAGGCACAGGTCAGCCGGCTTGGGCGCATCGGGGCGCTGCAGGCTCAGTGGAATGAATATGCGCAAAACATTGTTTCCCTTCGCCGCAGAAACCTCGACTACCAGCAGCCGGTTCGCTCCGCAGGGGGGAAAAGCCTGACTGATGAAATTCGGCGCGAGTTCGCCGAGTTCATCAGCGTTGAAGAGCGGCTGCTGCAGCTGCGCAACGATGAGGCCAGAAACACCACGTTTTGGGGCATGGCGGCTTATTTGCTGTTCAGCCTGGGCCTGAGCGGTCTGCTGGCTTTCGTTGGCCGCCGCGAACTGGTGCAACTGTCGGACACTTACGGCGAGACGGAGCAAAAGCAAGCCGCCACGGCGCTGCTGCTGGATCAGCAGCTTTGGCTGCGCACCGGACAGCTGCAACTGGCCGAACACACGATCGGCCACCCAGGGGTGGAATCGCTTAGCCGCAGCGTGCTGGAATTCGTGGCGCGTTATCTTGATGCTGCCGTGGCGGCCTTGTATGTCCGGGAAGACGACGGCAGCCTGCGGCGTGTGGCGGCCTATGGCTTCAGCAAGGACTATGAAGAAACAGAGCAATCGTTTTACAGTGCCGAAGGACTGGTAGGACAGGCCGCCCTTGAAAACCGCGTGCTGCAACTCAACGACTTGCCCGACAACTATCTGAAAGTCACCTCGGGCCTGGGCCAGGGCACGCCGCGTCATGTGCTGGTGGTACCGGTACAAAACGAGGGAGAGATCAACGGCGTGCTCGAACTCGGATTTCTGCGGGCGCTCGGCCCGCGCGATCTGGAGTTCGTCAACATGATCGCCACCAATATTGGCAACTCCATCCACGCGGCGCTTTATCGCCGACGGCTTCAAGACGTGCTGGCGGAAAGCCAGCGGCTCAACGAAGACCTGCAATCGCAGCAGGAAGAGCTGCGCACGGTCAACGAAGAGCTGGAAGAGAAATCGCGGGTGCTCAAGGAGTATCAGGTGAATCTTGAAAACCAGCAGGCCGAGCTTGAGCAAACCAACCACCGGCTGTCCGAGGTCGCCTTGTCGCTGGACCAGAAAAACATGGCGCTTAATCAGGCGCAAATCCAGCTGGAAGAACGTGCCGAAGAATTGAGCCGGGCCAGCCGCTACAAGTCCGAGTTTCTGGCCAACATGTCGCACGAGCTCCGTACACCGCTCAACAGCGCGCTCATTCTGTCCAAGCTGCTATCGGATAACCCCAAGGGTAATCTCGACGAGGAGCAGATCAAGTTTGCGCAGTCCATCTACTCGTCAGGCAATGACCTGCTCAACCTGATCAATGACATCCTCGATATTTCGAAAGTCGAGGCAGGCAAACTTGAACTCTTGCCCGAAAACATCGCCGTTGGCAGGCTGGTCGATTCGCTCAAAAGCACTTTTGAGCCAATGGCCGGCCAAAAGAAACTGGCCTTCGAGGTCAACATCGAGCCGGGCACGCCAGCCACGCTGGTCACCGATCGCCAGCGCGTCGAGCAGATCCTGAAAAACCTGCTTTCCAACGCCATCAAATTCACCGAAACAGGCAAGGTCAGCCTCACCGTGTCAGAGCAGCCCGACGGCTTCATTGCGTTTACCGTGCAGGACTCGGGCATCGGCATTCGTCAGGACCAGCAGCATCTTATTTTTGATGCGTTCCACCAGGCCGATGGCACGACCAGCCGGCGCTACGGCGGTACCGGCCTGGGCCTGTCGATTTCGCGCGACCTCACCACGCTGCTGGGCGGCTCCATCACGGTAGAAAGCGGCGAGGGCAAAGGCAGCACCTTTACCCTGCTGCTGCCCTGCAGCGGGCCCCCACGGCAGGTACCAGCGGAGCTGTCATTGACCCACCCTCCAGCAAGCACCGCACAGCCCATGCAGGCAGCCACACAAGGCGACGCAGCGTTGCCTGGCGCTGCCAAGCCCGCGACTGTGCCGGTGCCGGTTTTTGCCGATGACAGACACCAGCCGCCCAGCGCTCGCCTGGTGCTGGTCATTGAAGACGATGTTTCCTTTGCGCAGATCCTGTATGACCTGGCCCATGAGCTGCACTACAGCTGCCTGGTCGCACACAGCGCAGAAAACGGATTCGCCCTGGCTACACAGTTTGTTCCGGCCGCCATTCTGCTCGACATGAGCCTGCCCGACCGCTCGGGCCTGTCGTTGCTGCAACGGCTTAAAGAGAATCCGCAGACACGCCATATCCCCGTGCATGTGGTGTCGGCTTATGACCGTAGCGAGGCAGCCCTTCAAATGGGCGCGATCGGTTACGCCATCAAGCCGACGACGCGCGAGCAGCTCAAGGACGTGTTCAAAAAGCTGGAAGACAAACTGACGCAGAAGGTCAAGCGCGTGCTGCTGGTCGAAGACGATGACTTGCAGCGTGCCAGCGTGACGCGGCTGATTGGCGATGACGACGTGGAAATCACGGCGGTGGCCACCGGCACGGAAGCGCTGGCGCTGCTGGCCAGCACCATTTTTGACTGCATGATTATTGACCTGAAGCTGCCCGACATTCAGGGCAATGAGCTGCTCAAGCGCATGTCGACCGAAGAAATCTGCTCCTTCCCGCCCGTCATTGTCTACACCGGACGCAACCTGACCCGCCAGGAGGAAGCCGACCTGCTGAAGTATTCACGTTCCATCATTATCAAGGGCGCGCGTTCGCCCGAGCGTCTGCTTGATGAAGTCACGCTCTTCCTGCACAAAGTGGAGTCTGAATTGTCGGCAGAGCGGCAGACCATGCTGAAAACCTCACGCAGCCGGGACAAGGCCTTTGAAGGCCGCAAGATTCTTCTGGTTGACGACGACGTGCGAAACATCTTCGCCCTGACCAGTGCCCTGGAGCAAAAAGGCGTGCTGGTCGAGATCGGCCGCAATGGTTTTGAAGCCATCAGCAAGCTCGAAGAGGTCAGCGACATCGACCTGGTGCTGATGGACGTGATGATGCCGGGCATGGACGGCCTGGAAGCCACGCGCCGCATCCGCAAGGACCCGCGGTTCCAGAAATTGCCCATCATCGCCGTCACGGCCAAGGCGATGAAGGACGACCAGGAGCAGTGCCTCAATGCCGGCACCAATGACTACCTCGCCAAGCCCATCGATCTCGATCGCCTGTTTTCACTGCTTCGCGTCTGGCTGCCGCACATGGAACGCGTCTGAGCATGCCGAAAAGAATGACCCCTGCAGGGCCGCCCCAAGAGGTGCTGGCCGCAGCCAGCTCAGCCGAGACGGAGTTGCGCCTGTTGATGGAAGCGGTCTACCTCAAGTACAGCCACGACTTCCGCGACTATGCGGGCGCATCGCAAAAACGTCGGGTGCTGCAGGCCCTCAGGCAATTGGACTGTCCGACGATCCCGGACCTACAGGCCAAAGTGCTGAACGATCCGGAGGTATTCATGCAGCTGCTGCAGTACCTGACGATTCCGGTCAGCGAGATGTTCCGCGACCCGCCATTTTTCCTGGCCCTGCGCCAGCAGGTCATACCGCGACTGCAGACCTATCCGTCCCTCAAGATATGGATTGCCGGCTGCAGCACCGGCGAAGAAGCCTATTCGCTGGCCATCCTCTTGCGGGAGGAAGGCTTGCTGGAGCGCTCGCTGATTTATGCCACCGACATCAACGCGAAGTCACTGAACAAGGCGCGGCAGGGTATTTTTTCCCTTGGCAGCATCAAAGGCCACACCGCCAATTACCAGAATGCCGGTGGCAAGCAAGCGTTTTCCGAGTACTACACCGCCGCTTACGACACCGCGATTTTCGACAAATCGCTGCGCGAGAACATCACCTTCGCCGACCACAGTCTGGCGACAGACAGCGTGTTTTCCGAAACCCAGCTGATACTGTGCCGAAATGTGCTGATCTACTTCAACAAGAAACTGCAGGATCGCGCACTGGGCCTTTTCCATGAATCGCTGAGTCACCGCGGTTTTCTGGGCCTGGGGAGCAAGGAGAGCATCGACTTTTCCGCCTACGCCACACGTTTTGAGCCGCTGGACAGGCCTGCGCGGATTTTCCGCAAGCTCTAGGCCTGCCCTGATGAACATCATGCAAACTGCAGAAGAACACCGGATCGAAGCCGTGGTGATTGGCGCTTCAGCGGGCGGCGTGACCGCCTTGCTGACGCTGCTGACGGGATTGCCGGAAACCTTCCGCCTGCCTATTGTGGCGGTACTGCATTTGCCCGACGATCGGGACAGCCTGCTGGTCGAAATTTTCCAGCACAGACTGCCGATCGCGGTGCGCGAAGCGGCCGACAAGGAAAGCATCGCACCGGCCACACTGTATTTCGCAGCGCCGGGCTACCACCTGTCGGTGGAAATGGACCGGACTTTTTCATTGAGCTGCGAAGCGCCGGTGAATTACTCACGCCCTTCGATCGACGTGCTGATGGCGTCTGCCGCGGACGCTTATGGCGCAAGCCTGGCCGGCATTTTGCTCACGGGCGCCAATTTCGACGGGGCCGCCGGTCTGGCTAAAATACGGCAACATGGCGGACTCACCGTGGTGCAAGACCCGGCTGAGGCCGAGGTAGCCACCATGCCGGAAGCCGCCATCCGCAAACTGCGCCCAAATTTGATTCTTACTCTGGACGGCATCCGCAACCTGCTCCTCAAACTGGATAGAAATTCATGCTGAACGACGACACCCATAAAGCCAAAATTTTGATCGTCGACGATCTGCCAGAAAACCTGCTCGCCCTGGATGCGCTGATTCGCCAGGATGACCGGATTGTTTTCCAGGCCTCAAGTGGGGAAGATGCGCTGGCCTTGTTGCTTGAGCATGAATTCGCGCTGGCCATTCTGGATGTGCAAATGCCGGGCATGAACGGTTTTGAGCTCGCCAAACTGATGCGCGGCACCGAAAAAACCCGCCACATTCCGATCATCTTTGTCAGCGCTGCCGGCAAGGAGTCGAACTACGCGGCCTGGGGCTATGAAAGCGGTGCCGTGGACTTTTTGTACAAGCCGCTGGACCTTTATGCCGTCAAGGGCAAGGTCAATGTTTTTGTCGAGCTGTACCGCCAGCGCCAGGAAACCCGCAGGCAGGTTGAGGCGCTGGAGAAAAGTCGGCAGGAGCAAGAAGTGTTGCTGCAGCAACTGCAAACCACCCAAGGCGAGCTGCAACGCGCCATCCGCATGCGCGATGACTTCATGTCTGTGGTGGCGCATGAACTGCTGACCCCGCTCAACACGCTATTTCTTGAGGCGCAGCTGCGCAAGGTGGAGCTCGAGCGGGAAAACACCGCACTTTTTGACGCCAGCTACCTGCAAGAAATGGTGACCCACGACCAGCGTCAGATCCAAAGCATCATGAGTCTGATCGACGACATGCTGGACGTCTCGCGCATTCGCAGCAATCGGCTGGCCATTCGCCCACGCCAAGTGGATCTATCCGCGCTGCTGGCCCGCGTGGTCGGCAACCTGTCCAACCAGGCCGCCGCTGCGGGCATCCAGATCACCCTCCGAGCTGACCAGCCCGTTACCGGCTTTTGGGACGAATTCAGAATCGAGCAGGTGGTGATTAACCTGCTGACCAACACCCTGCGCTATGGCAACGGTCAACCGGTGGGTATCAGCCTGACACCGCTTGCCGACGGCGCCCGCATCGACGTTAGCGACCAGGGCCAGGGCATTGCCGTGCAAGATCAGGAGCGTATTTTTGAGCAGTTCGAGCGTGCCGTGGAGAACGACAGTTCGGGCGGCCTCGGACTGGGCCTGTACATAAGCCGGCAGCTGGTTGAAGCGCATGGTGGCACCCTCAGTGTGCAAAGCCAGCTGGGGAACTTTATTCATGGTCATGCTGCCGCTGACCCCGCCTTCGGAAGCCGCCTCCTGAGCGGGCCCTCAATGGTAGTGGCAGGTCATGGCCCTTTTCCGTGCCGGCCCTTCAGGGCATGAGAAAATGATTGATTGAACCCCAGACCAAGACAGGACTCCCCCATGGACGCAGAACGAATCAACATTATCGGCAACCAGCTCGCCGACCTCAGCAACCGCGTGAACGAACTTCGGGGGTATCTTTGACTACCCTGCCAAAGCACGTAAATTAAACGAAGTCAACGCCGCACTGGAAGACCCCAAAGTCTGGGATATCCCTAAGCGCGCGCAGGAACTC
>DASUIO010000195.1:0-4172 GCA_036279755.1 Polaromonas sp.
GACGCCTGCCAACGCACCGCTGATGACGGGTAGCAAACCCAATGCCAGAGCGCTGAAGGAACGGTAAACCAGCAAGAGCAGCGCAGCAATGAGTACGATGCTGATGAGGGACAGGCGGCTGACCTGGCTTTTGATGGTGTCACGTGAGGTCACCGAAAACACGCCGGGGCCGGTCATGACCAGTTTGGCGTCAGGGCTTGCGCCGGCTGCCTGGTCAAACGCTTGCCGGATGGCCGCCATGGCGTTTTGCTGGGCATCGGTGTCGGAACCGGCGGCGCGCGTTTGCATCAGCATCAAGGCGCGCGCGCCGTCGCGTGACGCCCAGGCACCATCGACCAGCTTTGGGTGAGTGCCGCTGTTGAGCTGGGCAAGTAATTGCACCATTTCACCGCTCGGGTCGCGTGGCAGCATGGACTTGACCAGCAGCCCGGCAGGCGAGGCGAGCAGGTCGATGCTGTCGCTCAAGGCCGCATGCAGGCCGTCCACGCTGAAGCGTTCCGGCGTCACTGCGGGGCTGAGCAGGTAACGGTTGTTGAACAGGAAAATGCGATCGCGCTCGGTGTTCACGGGTTCGCCATTGTTGACCGTGACAAAAGCCGGATTGGCGCGCAGGTGCTGCGCGCTTTGTTTGGAAAGGCGGGCACGCGTGGGTGCATCGGCGCCTTCAATACCCACCAGAATCAGGCGCGAGGCCAGGCCGTCGCGCAGTTGATCCATCAGCAGTTGCTGCTCAGGCGTGGGGGTACGCGGCAAAAATGCCGACAAGTCAGTGGTGAACTGCGTCCGGCTGATGAGGGCACCGCAGGCCAGCAAAAAAGCCAGCCATAGCGCGATAGCGGCGATGCGAAGGCGGCGAGTGCCAGTCATCACCGCGTCGCCAATGATTCGATGGCCATCAAGGAGCTGTCACCATCGGCTTGGGTAATTTCGATACTGCGCACCTGGTCGCGCACACCCGTGATGCGAATGCGCTGTATCACGGCCTGCATTTTTTCATCCAGCGGCAGTAGTTGCAGGGTCCAGCGTTCGGCTGTGCCCTCCAGGCTCAGTCGGTAGTTGCGTTCCAGCGCCTTGCGGTCGCCCGCCAAGGTGCCGCGAATGCTGTCAATGAAAGCCGCCAGCTCCGGGTAACTTTGCAATTGCAGCTGGTGTTTTTGGCGGCCACGTTCGATGACCAGCTCGTCGCCATTCACGATCATGGATTCGGGTTGGGGCTTGAGCGTGCGTTTTTCGAGCCGGTCCGGCGCACTGTAGAGCAGGTCCCCCGACGACTCGACGGGTTTGTCGAGCATGGCAATGTGTTTTGTCTCGACAAAGCGGGCGCGGCCGGATTTGCTTTGCGCAAGCGTTTCCATCAGCTGCTGGAGGTCCCAGGCGGCGAAGGCCGCCGGGCTCAGCGCGGAAAGTGTCAGGCCCACGGCCAGCGTGAAGGCCAGGCTTCGCAGGAGGCCGCCCAGTGTGCGGGGCGGCGTAATAGTCCGTGTTGAGGTGTGAACGGAGAGCGTCATGTGATGTCTGTGGCAGGCTTGGCTTGACGCGGTGCAGGCGCTTGCCAGAAGTCAAAAAAATTGAACCAGTTGTAAGGCGCTTTGTAGCAGTATTGTTCCATCAGCGCAGCATAGCGCGTCATGGCAAGCTGCACCGCCAGCGTGCGGCCGCGCGGCGCCACTGCTGAAAAATCGGCGAGAGTTTCAAAGTGGATGTCGTAACGATTGCCACCGAGGTACAGACCGGTCATGAACAGCACCGGGCGTTTCAGAATCGCGGCCATCCGGAACGGACCCAGCGGAAGCTCGGCCGGATCGCCCAGAAAATCAAGCGTATGGGTGTCGTCGTTACCCAGTGAGCGGTCGCCCAGCATGCCGACGACGGTGCCCTGGGCCAGCAGCTCATGGACCTGAATCATCGAATCGATGTGGCCGAGTGCAATGATGTCCTGCTGCACATTCGGGTTGATGGCGCTTAGCGCCGCGTTGAGCTTGCGCGCATTTTCTTCATACATCGCCATCGCCACGCGCAGGCCGGGTTGTTGGCAGCCGATGGCCCGAAGCACTTCGAAGCTTCCCATGTGTGCGCCGATCAGGAACACGCCCTGGCCATCGGCTATGAGGCTGTCTATGAGTTCCTTGTTGGCAACCCGAATATCGAATAGATCGAAGCGCTCGTTGAGCAGATAAACCCGGTCGTGGATCACCGACGCAAAATTCAGGAAATGCCGGAATAGAGGGTGCCAGCCGACTGCCGCGGGTGATTGCAGCTTGAGCACGCGCCGCAAATAATTGCGCGACATGCGGCGCGCTGTCGGCGCAAACGCCAGGAAGTAGGCCGCGATGCCGTAAAGCACGACGCGGCTTGGGCCTCGGCCCAGCCTCAGCGAAATCCACGTCATCACGCTCAGCATGAACAGGCTGCTGCGCTCGGGGCGTTGCTTCCAGTCAGCGTTTGCTGATGGCGTGGCGTTGCGCTTTTGCGTCATGGCAGCGGCGGCAATACCAGCGTGCCCGTGACTACTTTGCGGCTGCCGCTTGAAATGTCGAAGCGGGTGCTGCCCGAGGCGGAGGTGGTGAAAGCAATGCTTAGCGTCTCGCCCGGACCGACCGGGCTGAGGAATTTGGCGGAGCTGATCTGGCAGGGAGTCATCGTGTCGTTCCCGTCACCTGATGTCGGGGGACGGAGTGCTTGCAACACGGTTTGTACAGCGGCGTCAAGCAATACCACCCCTGGCACAATCGGCATGCCCGGAAAATGGCCTGCAAAAGCCGGATGGTCTGGCGCAATAAGGAGCGTGGTTTCAGCCTGCATGGGCGGGGCCTTTGCGCTGATGCGCCTGTGCCAGCGCCAGCAGTGTGTCGCGCGGCAATTTGCCGGTGCTGTTGCGCGGCAGCGAATCCAGCAGCACCAGCGGTCTTGGCATGAAAATGGCGTCGATACGTTCCCGCAAGGCCGCCAGCAGAGCGGACGCCTGCATACCGGGTGCGACGGCAAAGGCCATCAGGCGGGTCACGCTGTCGCCATCGTCATCTGCCTCATCGGGCATGAAAAACGCGCCGTCGATCACACCCGGCACGGCATTGAGCTGGTAGTTCAGGTAGTCGAGCGAGCTGCGTTTACCCGCGATGTTGATGAGATCGGCAGTGCGGCCGTGCAGCAAAAAATGCTCGGAAGTCACCAGCTCAAGCTCATCGGCCATGGGTGTGGCCTGCTCGACATGCCCACCCGAGGCCCACATGCGCCCTTGCGCGGCGCTGAGCGTGACCTCCGGGAAAAGCGTCCACTCGGCGGTTTCGGTGGTGCGGCGGGAGGCGATCTGGCCGGTCTCGGTCGAGCCGTAAATTTCGAGCAGGGGTGCCTGCAGGCGGGCCTCGACGGCCAGCGCCAGCTGCGGGGGCATGGGCGCCGTCGCCGACAGCACGAGATCGGGCGAGGGAATGTCCAGGCCTGACGCAAGCAGTACCTTCAAGTGCACGGGCGTGGTGACCAGCATGCAGGGGCGCGCCGTGGTTGCCAGTGCCAGGCAGATGTCGGCGGGATAAAACGGATGAGCGGCGCTGATCGCGGCACCGCTTTGCAGTGCGATCAGCACGGTGGACTCGAAGCCATACATGTGCTGCGGCGCCACCGTGGCCACAATACTGTGGCGTCGCCCGTCGAGCAAGCCGAGCCGGGCGGCTTCGGCGCGCACGCTGCTAACCAGTCCACCCCAGCTTTTGCGGTGCGCAACAGGCGCGCCGGTCGAGCCGGAGGTGAACACGATGGCCGCCGTCCGCGATGCGGGAATCTCCGGAATGTCACAAGTGTCGGTTCCGGCTCCGGTCGGAGCCGGTGCGCGGGTTGTCACCGCGTCAGCCCAGGAAAATTGCGGCAAATCGATGGACTGCGGCTGGTCCGTCAGACAAAACAAGTCAGGCGCAAAACTCTTGACCTGGCGCACCATCTCGGTCGTGAGCGCGGGCGGAAGCAGGCTGATCTTGTCGGCCAGCAAGGCCGCCGCCATGCCGACGGCAAACCGGTAGCGGTCGCCGCAGGCGTTGAGGACATGACGGCCTGCAGGCAATGCTGCGGCGAGCTGCCTGACGTCGGCCAGGAAATGCGCCACGCTGATGGGCTTGCCATGGCGGTAGGCCAGGACGTCTTCAGCATGGGGATGCGTGACGAGCGGGAAGGTGGTCATG
>DASUIO010000196.1:0-2578 GCA_036279755.1 Polaromonas sp.
GCAGCAAGTTGCTGGTGGCCAGCACGGCCATGGCATGACGCGTTTCGAAGGTGGCTGAGCCGATGTGCGGCAATGCGGTGACTTTGGGGTGGGTGCGCAAGGGCGAATCCATTGGCAGGGGCTCGGTGGCAAACACGTCCAGCCCGGCGGCGCGCAGGGTGCCGTGGTTCAAGGCATGGAGCAGGGCGTCTTCCTGCACGATGGCGCCGCGGGCGCCGTTGATAAAAATCGCGCCGGGTTTCATCAGGCCAAACTCGCGTGCGCCTATCAGGCTGCGGGTTTCGTTCGACAAGGGCAGCACGACGGCGATGATGTCGGCGCGGCTAAGCACCTCATCCAGCGATGCGTGCGTGGCTTTGCCGACCAGCTCGGGCAGCTCCTTGGCAAGGTCCACCGGGCGGAGGTTGTGGTACAGCACGGGCATGCCAAAGCCCAGTGCCGCACGCCGTGCCACGGCCTGGCCGATGCGGCCAAAGCCCAAAATACCCAGGGTTTTGCCGTGCACGTCCCAGCCAAACAACTCTTCGCCGATGTTGCGCACCCAGCGACCTTCGCGCACGAGGTTTGCCAGCTCGACCAGGCGGCGGCTGGTGGCCATGATGAGGGAAAAGATGGTGTCAGCGGTGGTTTCGGTCAGCACTCCGGGCGTGTGGCATAGCATGATGCCGCGCGCAGCCAGGGCGGGCAGGGCGTAGTTATCCACGCCGACCGACACACTGGAAATCACCTTGAGCTGCGGCGCGTTGGCCAGCAGGGTTTCATTGATGGGGTAACTGGAGCCGATCATGCCTTGCGCTGTGGCCAGTGCCGCGTGAAAGGCGGGCAACTGCTCGGGCACGCGCGGATTGGCGACGGTGACATCGTGCTGCGCTTGCAGGCGTGCCAGCTGGTCGGGGGGCAGCTCCCTGAAGACCAGAACCTTCTTGCGCATTGCAGAAGCGGCCATTTTCTAAAGTCCCGCTTCGTCGAGTTCGGCGCGGGTGGGCAGTCCTTCGCTGTCGCCCAGTACCTGCACGGCGCGCGCGCCAATCCAGGCGCCGCGCTTCACCGCCTCGGATACGCTCCGGCCATCGAGCAGCGCGCTGATCACGCCGACCGCAAAGCCGTCGCCAGCGCCCACGGTGTCAACCACTTCGGCCACCGGGAAGCCGGGCACATAGCCGTCGCCGGCCTCGTTCTGAAAGTAAGCGCCTTCACTGCCCAGCTTGACGATGACAAGACCTGCGCCGCGCTGGCGGTAGAAGCGCGCAATGCCTTCGGGGCTGTCTTCGCCGGTCAAAAACCGACCTTCTTCCAGGCCGGGCAGCACCCAGTCGGCGCGCGTGGCCAAGTCGTTGATGGACGCGCGCATCAGTTCGGGCGTGGCCCACAGCGTGGGGCGCAGGTTCGGATCAAACGATACGCTGCGGCCGGCCGTGCGCATCAGGTCCATGGTTTTGCGGGCGGCAGGCAAGGTGGTGGCCGAGATGGCAGCAAACACACCCGTGGCATGCAGGTGCCGGGCCGAGAGCAACCAGGCTTCGTCAATGTCGTTCACGCCCATATGGCTGGCGGCCGAGCCCTTGCGATGGTATTCCACCGGCGGGTCGCTGCCGTCGGTCACCATGCCCTTGAACTGAAAGCCGGTTTTCTGGGTCGCGTCGCAGACCACATGCGAACAATCAATGCCTTCTTTCGACATGGCGTTGAGCAAATAGCGGCCCATGGAATCGGTACCCAGGCGGCTGGCCCAGCCCACCTTCAGGCCCAGGCGCGCCAAGCCGATGGCCACGTTGGTTTCGGCGCCTGCGGTGCGCTTGTGAAAAGCTTCGGCGTACTCCAGCGGGCCGGGCCGGTCGGCGACCAGCAGCATCATGGCTTCGCCAAAAGTAATAACGTCCAGGGCACTGGTCATGTGGGGATCTCTTTTATGAAGGAATGCGATTGCGGCCCGCCATGCTGGCGGCCACCAGGCGAAGTTGGTCAATTTCCCTGCGCGTTACGGCCGGCAGGTCATCACCCATCAGCGGGTATTCAATGGCCCAGGGCACGTCTGCCGGCAGGGTCCGCAGCACGGCGCGCCAGGGCGCGCTCGACTCGGCCAGCGGCACCGCCACCCAGCGATGCGGCTGGCGCTGCACGCCTTTGCAATGGACATAACGCACTTGCTGCGCCAGCGCGGCGGCGGCTTGCAGCGGGCACTCGCCGGTCCAGTGCCAGTTGCCCATGTCAAAGGTCATTCCCAGAAAAATTCCCTGGTCATTGGCCGTGGAAAAAAAATCCTGCAATGCGGCCAGCGTGCCGGCGGCGGGGGTCTGGTCGTTCTCGATCACCAGCTCGGTGTTGGCTGCCTGCAGGTGGTCTTTCAGCGCGGTCAAGGTGCGGTGGGACGCCGGGCCAAAGCCGCCAATTGCCATCTTCAGCCGCGCTGCACCCAGGGTGTGGGCGGCAGCCAGGGCGCGATCCAGCGCGGGCGTATCCAGCGTGCCATCTGCCGCCCAGAGATACTCGGCGCTGGAGTAGACCACGCTTTTACCGGCAGCGCGCACGGCTTGAGCGAGGGCGGGGAGCTCAGTGGCGGCATTAACCAGCAGTTCGC
>DASUIO010000197.1:0-2595 GCA_036279755.1 Polaromonas sp.
AAGGTGCCGCGCAGTGCCAGGCCTTCTTCTTCGATCATGACGTCAAAGTTGCGGGTGATGGCGCCGGTGGGGTCACCGAGCATGACGTAGTTGACTTTCTTGATGGAATCAGACGTGTCGTGCCAGGCCTTATGGGCGAAGTGGGTGTCGGTGGACACGCTGTAGACCTCAACGCCCAGCTTCTGGAACTCGGCGTAGTTGTCAGCGAGGTCTTCCAGTTCGGTGGGGCACACGAAGGTGAAGTCGGCAGGATAGAACACGACCACGGACCATTTGCCTTTCAGGCTTTCGTTGGTTACTTCAACAAATTTGCCATTGTGAAAGGCGGTGGTTTTGAACGGTTTGACTTCGGTATTGATCAGTGACATTGCAGTTTCCTTTTGCTTAAGTGGTTGACGACGGGATTGAAGGATAGGTCAGATTGAGTTATCAGTAAAATTAATTGATTGTATCGAGTCAATTGATATTAGCTATTATTAGATTTGCCGGCTTTTTTGCAAGCGGGGAGGGCAGTATCCCGGCAATCCACACCTGTTTGGTTGCGCTACCTCAACCCCGGCCAGTGCCGCAGAGGCAAATTTCACATAACGCCAGGGCAAGCCTTGGTCCGCTTGTCGGGTGCTCCGTCATGCTATCCATTCAGTAGCTGCCTGGTCAATAAGAAATGGCGCAGCGGGCATATTTGGCTACGAATAGGGGGAAGGAAGAGACTTTGAAAGAGCCAGCAGGATCTGGCGTTCACGCCGTCGGACGATGCGCACGACGCCTTGTTTTGGTCTTCATTACTGTAGGATAGGCAGCTTCAACTTCCTGTGCCCACAATCAAGCGACTCACCCTCATGAAAAATTCACTGAACCTGACCTCCACCCTGCCGGCCGATGCCGCCAAGGCATTGCTCATCGGCCGTGTCTGGGTTGAAGGCACCGGGCCTGTGCTGGCGCTGGTCAGCGGCGATGGCGTGTTCGATCTTTCCAGCGTAGCGCCCACCGCCAGCCAGTTGCTGGAATTGCCGGATGTGGCCAAGGCGGTACGCACGGCGGCGCCCTCATTGCCGCGCCTGGCGGACACGGTCGCCGTGCTGGCCAATTCGGCGGTCGACGCGCACAACCCCCTGCTGCCCTGGCTGCTGGCGCCTTGCGACCTGCAGGCGATCAAGGCTTCGGGCGTGACCTTCGTCGCGTCCATGCTCGAGCGTGTGATTGAAGAGCAGGCAGGCGGTGACGCCAGCAAGGCCGAAGCCGTGCGCGCGGCGGTGGTCAGCGTGATCGGCGACAACCTCAGCAGCGTCAAGCCGGGCTCGCCCGAAGCGGCAAAGCTCAAGGATGTGCTGATTGCCCAAGGCGTCTGGTCACAGTACCTTGAAGTCGGCATTGGCCCCGATGCAGAAATTTTCACCAAGAGCCAGCCGCTGAGTGCGGTGGGCACGGGCGCCGAAGTGGGCCTCCATCCGCACAGCCACTGGAACAACCCGGAACCTGAAATCGTGCTGGCCGTGAATTCGCGCGGCGAGGTGCAGGGGGCGACGCTGGGGAACGACGTCAATCTGCGCGACTTCGAAGGGCGCAGCGCGCTGTTGCTGGGAAAGGCCAAGGACAACAATGCCTCATGTGCGATTGGCCCCTTTATTCGTCTGTTTGACGAGCACTTCAACATCGACCACGTGCGCCATAGCGATTTGACCATGGTGGTGACCGGGCCCGAAGGGTTTGAGATGAAGGGCGGCAGTTCATTGAGCATGATCAGCCGTGACCCGCTGGACCTGGTGGCCCAGGCCATTGGCGCCAACCACCAATACCCCGATGGCTTCATGCTGTTTTTGGGCACCATGTTTGCGCCTACCCAAGACCGCCACGGCCCGGGGCAGGGCTTCACGCATGTGGTGGGTGATGTGGTGTCGGTGTCCACGCCGCAACTGGGCATGCTGGTGAACCGTGTCACGACCTCCGACCTGGCCGCTCCGTGGACGTTTGGTATCGGCGCGCTGATGCAAAGCCTGGCGCGCCGCGGTCTGCTGTAAGACCACGTCAGGCTTTCAGCTGTTCAGAGGGCAGTTTGCCAGCGTGCCAGCCGCCGCTCCAGCTTCTCAAAGGCCAGGTCGACCGCCACGGCCAGCAGGCCGACAAGTACCGCGCCCTGAATGACGTAGGCGGTGTTGAAGCCGCTCAAGCCCACGATGATGGGCAGGCCCAGCGTCTTGGCCCCTACGGTCGAGGCAATGGCTGCGGTTCCGATGTTGATGATGACCGAGGTTCGTACGCCCGCCAGGATCACCGGGGCCGCCAGCGGCAGCTCAATGCTGCGCAAGCGCTGCCAGGGATCCATGCCCAGTCCTTCGGCGGCTTCCCGCGCAGCCGGGGGCACCGATGCGATACCGGCGAGGGTGCTTTGCAGAACCGGTAGCAGACCGTACAGGGCCAGCGCGATCAGTGCGGGCGCTTCGCCAAAGCCCACCACGGGAACGGCCACGGCCAATACCGCCACGGGCGGAAAGGTCTGGCCAGCAGCCACCACGGTTTCAATCAAGGGGCGAAACTCGCGCCCACTGGCGCGTGTGGCAAAAATCCCCGCGGCAACGCCGACGATGACGGCGAAGG
>DASUIO010000198.1:0-3000 GCA_036279755.1 Polaromonas sp.
TGTCAGGCCCAAGTGCGCCAGCAGGCCAAACTCCTTGCGGCGCGCCAGCACCTGCGCGCTGAAACTCGCGGCCACGCCAAACAGGCCAATCGCAATGGCCACGCCCTGCAGCCAGTAGGTCACGGCAAAGCTGCGGTCAAAGATTTTCAGCGAGGTGGCGCGAATCTGACTGACCGAGGCTATTTCAAGCAGCGCGCCCGCACCCGACTGCTGCTCGGCCAGGCCGCGAATTGCCTGCTGCACCCGGGCTTCGCTCGCATCGCCGTTCAGCCACAGCGCCAGGTCGTTGACACGCGCATCACCTGTCAGGCGTTCAAAGTCGCGCTGTGCCATCGTGATGGCGCCGAACTGGCGGGCGTAGTCACGCCACACGCCGGCTACGTAAAACAGCGGGGTGGGTGAGGGACTTGAGCCTGCTATTAAATCAGGGGAATTTTGCATCCGTGCTGCTTGCGCTAGAGCACTAAAAGATCGTGAAATTGGACTAAAAACGCTGCCGGGACGGGCGCCGTAGAGGTCCACCATTGCTTCGCTCACATAAATGCCAATATGCCCCGCTGGCACGGACAGCGCAGGACCCACCAGCGGCAGCGTGCTGGCCGGGTCATCAATGGGGCGCGAAATCAAGGCGACGGCGGGCTTGGCCGGGTCCAGCAGCAACTGCGTGGTGCGCAAGGTGCTGATGCGCGCGACGCCGGGCAAGCGGGCGAGCGTCTGCACAAACGCAGGGGAAAAATAAGCCGTGTCGCTGGCCGAGCTGCCGAGCGCCGTGCGCACATACAGGTCGGCCGGCAGCACCACATCCAGCCAGTGCGTGACCGAATCGCGAAAACTCGCCACCATCACGGTCAACGCCACGGCCAGGCTGAGCGAGGCCACCACACCACTGACGGCCACCGCAGCGCTTTCTCGCACTCGGCGCGCGCGCTCTACGGCCAGCAGCGGCAGCAGGCGGTGCGCGACCCAGGGGCTGAGCTGGTTGTACAGCAGGGCAATCAGCCAGGGCAGCGCCGTGATGCCGCCGACCAGCAGCAGCGCTACCGACACATACGCCGCCAGTGGAATGCCAAATACGGGTGGAACCAGGGCCAGCAGGGCGCTGGCCGCTATTAAAATAATGCTGAGCCAGTGGCTGGTACCGGCGCCGGTTGCCAGGCCCAAGCCCTTGAGAGTCTGCGCGGGCGGCAGTTTTTGCGCGGCGCGCGCGGGCCACCAGCCACCCACGCCCGCCGCCGCCACGCCCAGCGCGCCATAGGTCAGTGCGGCCCAGCCACTCCATTGCAGCGCAGGCGCCACGCCGGCAAAATAGCCGCCGCCCAAGTCACCGCCCAGCAGGCGCAGTGCCAGCGCCGCCAGCGCGGTGCCCAGCGCAACACCCAGCGCGCTGCCAATGACGCCCAGCACCAGCGATTCGGCCAGCACCAGCTGCAGCCGCTCGCGGCCGGTCAGGCCCAGGACGCCCAGCAGCGCAAACTGCTGCGCCCGCTTGGCGACGCTGAGCGACAGCACAGAAAACACCAGAAACGCGCCCGTGAACAGGGCCACCAGCGCCAGCACCGTGAGGTTGACACGGTAGGCGCGCGAGAGCTTGCTCACCTGCTCCGCAGCGTCGCCGGGCGCAGTTGCGGTGATGTTGGGCGCCAGCTGCAGCGAGTCAATGAAGCGGCGCGCGTCGCTGCCAGCCTTGAGCCGCACATCAATGCGCGAGAGCTGGCCGGTCTTGCCAAACAGATCCTGCGCGGCGGCAATGTCCATCACGGCCAGCGGTCCGCCGCCCGCGCTGACCGTACCGGCTACCGTGACACGGCGCAACTCCAAACCACTTTGCAATTGCAAGTCCTGGGCGATCACTGTGTTACCCAGGACCTGGCGGGCGGCCGGATTCAGAAAGACGGCGCCTGGCGCAAAGATCGCGAAGCGGTCTGCACCGGAAGAAGGAACGGGCATCAAGGCTGGTGCGATGGACGCCACGGCCAGTACATCGACGCCGAGGATGCGCAGGGGCTGGCGCTTGGCCTTGTCGCCCTTGTTATCCAGCGCATAGGTGGCAATTTCCAGCACCGGGCTGGCCAGTAGCACTTGCGGGTGATTGGCTACCCGCTCGTACACCGTTTCGTCAAAGCTGCTTTGCACGGCCCGCAGTTCCAGGTCGGGCTGCCCGTTCACGGCGCGCACCGCTTGCGAAAACTCGCTGAGCGCCGAGGCATTGATCAGATGCACCGAAAACGCCAGGGCCACGCCCAACATCACGGCCGCTACGGCGGCGGCGTTACGCCAGGGGTGATGGCGCAGTTCCTGCCAGGAGAAGGTACGAAGCAGGGCGCGCACGGACCTGATCCTGATTCGGCCTCAGCCCGAGATGCCGGTGCTGCTCAGGTGCAGCCTGCGGTCGGCCCGGGCCGCGGCGGCTTCCGAATGCGTGACCAGCACCAGCGACGCGCCGTGTTCGCGGGTTTGCGCAATCAGCGCGTCCATCACCTTGGCCGCTGTACTCGGGTCGAGGTTGCCGGTGGGCTCGTCGGCCAGCAGCAAGCTGGGCCGGTGCACCAGGGCTCTGGCAATGGCCACGCGCTGCAACTGCCCGCCACTCAATTGCTGCGGCAGGCGCTTGCCCAGGCCAGTCAGGCCGACCTCATCCAGCAGGGCTTGCACCCGGGCGTCGTCAGGCTGGTTGAGCAGCAGCAAGGGCAATGCCACGTTTTGCGCCACATCCAGATGCGGCAGCACATGAAAAGCCTGAAACACAAAGCCGACGTGGCGGCGGCGCAGCAGCGCGCGCTGGTCATCGGTCAGCGTGCCCAGGTCTGCGCCATTCAGCGTGACCGAGCCTTCGTCCCAGCTGTCCAACCCCGCCATGCAGTTGAGCAGCGTGGATTTGCCGACGCCTGATTCGCCGATGATGGCGACGAACTCGCCGGGCGCCACGTCCAGCGACACCTGGCTGAACACCACCGTGTCACCGTAGCGTTTGCCCAGGTCGTTGATTTTCAGGCTCATCGG
>DASUIO010000199.1:0-6463 GCA_036279755.1 Polaromonas sp.
CGCCTTCAACTACGTCCCGCCCATCATCGGCTTCTCCAGCATCGGTTGGAAAGACACGGTGCGCAACATCCAGGAAACGGGCGAGTTCGCGTGGAATCTGGCCACACGTGAGCTGGCCGAAGTCATGAACCAGACATGTGCCGCGGTGCCGCCGGAGGTGAACGAGTTCGAGCTGGCAGGACTTGAGGCGGTGGATTCTGATTTGATCAACGTACCCAGGGTTGCGCGGAGCCCGGTCACGTTCGAATGCCGATTGACCGACATCCACCAGTTGCGAACCGCGGGCCATGATCCGATTCCTTCTTGGCTCGTGCTGGGGGAGGTGGTGAAGGTCTACATCGCTCGTCAGCTGCTCAAGAATGGCGTCTACAACACGGCCAATGCCGGGGTGATCCTGCGTGGGGGTGGCCCAGCAGACTATTTCTCTGTCGGCGAGGACCAAAGGTTCCGCATGTATCGTCCCCAGTAGCTGACGACATTCGCGCCCCTCGGATGCCGACCATGAGTCCGATATCCACCGCTTGGCCTCCGCGATGTGGCCGGCGTCGATCTGGCCTTGGCCTGGTCCTCCAATGATCAGGCGACCCACCAGATCGTTGCCGACAAACGCCTGTTTGTGTGTGTGTCTGTGTGCTGCTCAAGCCCTGTTCTTCCGCGCGATTCGTTCCCAGTCGCGCAAGGTTTGCAGGATGCGGTTGCGTGAGTCGGGGTGACTGCCTCGGAAGGACTGGGTCATGCGCTCCTGGGTGGCCTCATCGGGTGGTGGAGCGCCGGTCGCTTTGAGGTGGTCGATCAACAGCATCAATGTCTGGAAGTCCTGCGCATCCAGTGCCAAAGCCAACATGCTTTTGCCATCAGCCGATACGTCAGCCACATTGGCCCCATGGGCAATCATGTGACGGACCAGGCCCGCTTTGCCATGCTGGCAGGCCCAGTGCAGCGGCACCAAACCGCTTGCGGTGGCCTGGTTGAAGTTGGCACCGATGGCCAAGGCTTCGGGGGCTTCAGGCCAGCCGGAGGCCTTGATCATCTGCTGGGTTTTCCAATCGCTCATGGGAATGTCGGTGTATGTGGGTGGGAGCTCTGTCCAGGTTCGTCGTGGTGCGCTTCCGAACCGTTCACAGTGTCTCTGTTCCCGGATTTTGAACCGCGCCGTTCATGCGGTTACGTGCTCACCGAACGCATTGAGCCAAGTGAGATGCGGGCCCAGCCGCCAGCGCAAACACCCCGAAGCACGACCAAATATAAAACTAAAAATAATATCTACACGCCATTTAACAACTAAAAATGTATAATTCTCGACTCAAGACAAGCACCAGCCGTTCCCACATGGCAAGTCTTGACGACGCTGACGGAGCTTCTCGCGCCCCGTCGCTTTTTTGACTGATGAGCTCCTGCCCACCGAGGCACCCAGCTCATGCGGGCGTGATCCACGCCCGCAATCCCGATTGATCACGATTTCCAACATTTCTATCTCCATGGGCCAGTACGTCGTTTCGCCCTCGACACAGCCGACCGACTGCGGCCGCTTCCGCGCCTCGTTTGCGCTCCAACGCTCTCAGGGCAACGGCAGCTATTGCCGGGTATTCAGGTTTGACACGACTTTTGCGTCGCGCGAGGCCGCCCGCGTGTTTGCAGTCACCCAGGGCTGGCTACAAACCTGCGTTCCAATGCGCCCCGCGTGCTGACGATTTGCTCACCGCAGACATCAGGCACATTTTCGATCCTCAGCGGACTTCCGGTTCGCGCACGCGCATCTCGGCGATGCGTGCCACTTCACAGAACGACTCAAACATGAGCACCAAAATTTACGTGGGCAACCTGCCCTACTCCGTGACCGATGCCAACCTCAAAAGCAACTTCGCCGAGTTCGGCGGCGTGTCCTCGGTCAAGGTCATGATGGACCGCGACACGGGCCAGTCCAAGGGATTCGGCTTTGTGGAGATGACATCAGCTGACCATGCCCAGGCTGCGATCAGCGCATTGCACGGCATGTCCGTCGATGGCCGCACCATCGTTGTCAACCTGGCACGACCACGCGAGGATCGCGGCGCTTCCGGTGCCTACAGTGCCACGGGCTACCGCGCCTCAAATCGCCCGGATGTCGGCTATGGCACAGGTGGCTACGGCGGCGGTCGCTACTAAGGCCTGCGACAGCTCTTGAAAACCGGTCCGCTTGAGCCGGTTTTTTTTCGCCTATGCAGAGTCGCCCTAGAAATCAGGTCACCAAGGTCAGGGCGCGAGACAGCTCCAAACTGATGCAATTTGCCAGTTAGCATCACGGTCCTCCACGGCACAACCCATATCGCAGTCTCGAAGTTGCGCGGGCACGATTGCTCATGCACCAGGCGAGCAGCACAGACAAGCGCTTGCCGCACACCAGGCAACCCGCCGGCCACTGACCGACATTCAGATCTCCGCAGTCGACAAGGTGGCCGACAAGCCATAAAGACCTGCGATGCAAGCGCGTTCGCCGGCGTTTGCGATCGCCGCTGCACCATGTGATTCAAGTGCGCGTGGAGCCAATTCATCAGCCAACAGGCTGCGCAAGGACGCTGCGTCATAACCGCACACCAAAAACACCCAGTCTGCCGCAAGGTCCTGCCCGCGTATGCGTTGCTCCTGCGTCTGTGCGATTGGCCCCACATTCGCACGTTCCAACACATGTGCCCCCGTCACACCGTGTCGCGACGGCAATGTGGCGACGAGCCCCTTCAAAT
This sequence comes from Polaromonas sp., assembly GCA_036279755.1. Lineage (GTDB taxonomy): Bacteria > Pseudomonadota > Gammaproteobacteria > Burkholderiales > Burkholderiaceae_C > Polaromonas. The sequence goes on from DASUIO010000199.1 coordinate 2,721, forward strand.
GCGCGCGCAATATCTGCGCCTGCTCTTCGACTGCCGCCAGTCTCAACGTGAGCATGTAACGCCCCACACCCGCCCCGGCACTGGAGGTGACTTCGCACAGGCTGCGCACCATGCCAGCGTGGTGCGGCATCATCTTGCGGGACCAGGGCGTCGGGTCGTTCAGACGTGCCAGGTACGCGGGGCCAGCCAGCACCTCGCGGTCGCTGAGCTCGTACATGACGAAGAAGCCCGTTGCGTTGTCTTCGCTGGCCCAGCGCGCACCGCGCTGGAAGCCGGCAATGTGCAGCCGCTCGGGAAAGTGCTCATGGGTGTGCCAGTCGAGGAATTCAGCTCGGTGTTCGGGAGCGATGTCCCACCACATGGCCACCGCAGCCTTGCCCGTCAATGCCATTGGAGCCTTACTTTCTGGTGGCAAAAACGGCATGCGACTGTTGGCCTGCGTCGATTGCCACTTGGCTGTCTCGCGCGATCTCCACGACGGCCCTCAGCCCCAGGAGATAGGAGTGGCGCCCCAGGCCCTGGATGGTGCCTTTCACCGCTGGCGAAATGATGGAATGGGCACGCCAGACCTCCCTCGCGGCGATGTTGGACATGTGAACCTCGATCACCGGAAACGGCATGGCCTTGATCGCGTCGTGCAAGGGCACACCGTGCTGGGTGAGGCCGGCCGGATTGACGATCGCGCCGTCTGCCGCATCGATGTGCTCGTGGAGAAAATCGATGAGCGCCCCCTCGTGGTTCGACTGCAGTGTTGCGAGCGTCACGCCCAGCTCACTCGCCACACCCGCCAACATGCCGTCGATCTGTGCGAGCGTGGTGGTCCCGTAGATGTGCGGTTCGCGCCGGCCAAACAGGTTGAGGTTCGGGCCGTGCAGGACAAGTATTTTCATGGCGGTCACAGCTTGGAAATCCGTTCCAGTTCGGTCTTGAACAGGGTCACGATTGCCGGGTCGTACGCCGCAGAAAACTTTTCGTAGACGGGACGCACCTCGGCACGCATGCGCGCCAGCTCGGCGGGCGCGATGTCGTTGTAGATCATGCCTTTGGCGGTCAGCTCACCCAGTGCCTTGGCAGACACCTCACGGCTGACCGTGCGCTGCCAGTTCTGGGTTTCGATCGCAGCGTCCTGCAGAATCTTTTGCTCCACCGGCGAAAGACGATCCCAGAAACGTTTGCTGATTTGAATGGGATTGGTCGCGTAAACGTGGTTGGTTCCGCTCACGTATTTCTGCACTTCGTAGAGCTTGCTCGACTCGATGACAGCAAACGGGTTTTCCTGGCCATCGACTGCCTTGGCCTCGAGTGCACCGTACAACTCAGCAAATGCCATGGGCACCGGGTTGGCTTTGAAGGTCTTGAAGGTTTCCAGGAACACAGGGTTGGGGATGACACGCAGCTTCAGCCCCTCCAGATCCGACCCCTTCGTGATCGGTCGCTTGCTGTTGGTGACATTGCGAAACCCCAGATCGAAGAAGCCCAGCAGCACCAAACCCTTTTCCGGCACCTTGGCGGCCAGCATTTTTCCGAGTGGGCCATCGACCAAGGCATCGGCCTGGCGCGCGTTGGCAAACAGGAAGGGGAAATCAAGCAGACCGAACTCTTTGACGATGCCGTTCAGCGAGGTGGTGGATGCCACCAACATCTCCTGCACGCCCCCTTGCAGGGCCGATTGCTGCTGCAGCTCGTTGCCCAGTTGGGAAGACGGGAACTCCTGCACCTTGATCTTGCCGCCACTCTTGCTCGCGACAATCTCGGCAAATTTGCGCACGCCCAGGCTGGTCGGGTGGCCGGGGTTGTTCAGGTGGCCAAACTTGATGGTCCGCTCCTGAATGTCTTGGGCACCGGCACCCAAGCTGGTGAGGGCCAAAGTGAGGGCACTGAGGCCCAGGATGAAGGTTCTGCGCATGTGGTGTCTCCGGTGGTGTCTGGGCTTGGGTCTGAAATGGCCGCCAAGCGCCTGACCGGTATTATTTGGAGCCAATAGGAAACGGTTTCCAAACTGGAAAATTGTTCCGCACTATGGAAATTGCAGACTCACATGAGCAATGCACTGAAGCGCGGCCTGTCCATCCTTGAGCACATGGCGACCCACCCTGACGGTTTCCCGCTGGCTCAGCTGGCAGCCGAACTGGAGATGCCGTTGAGCGCCTGCCACCGGGTGCTGGCCGACCTGCAGGACAAGGGCTATGTGCGCCAGGCCCACAAACACGGCGACTACCAGCTCACGACCAAGCTGGTGTCGCTGGGCCTGGGCTACCTCAGCGGCGCGGGCATTGTGGACATTGCGGAGCCGCTGCTTGAGCGGCTGGCACAAACCTCGGGCGAATTGGTGCGCCTGTCCATCGTGGATGGCGAACGCCTGACTTGGATTGCCAAGGCCCAGGGCCAGCGCATGGGCCTGCGCTACGACCCCGACATGGGCATGGAGGCACGGCTCTCCTGCACCGCCTCTGGCCATGCATGGCTGCTGACCATGAGCGACGAGCGCGCGCTGGAGATGGTGTCCAAGCAGGGCTTTGGTGCGCCGCAAGACTTCGGCCCCAAAGCACCCACCACGGTCAAGGCCTTGCTCGGCTTTCTGCATGCGGCACGGGTGCGCGGCTACGCGATGATTGACGAGGTGTTCGCGCCAGGCATGACCGCCATGGCCGCCCCGGTGTACCGGCGCAAGGATGCGATCGGCGTCATCAGCATCGCCGGGCCACGCATCCGCCTGACCGCCGAACGCATGCACGCCCTGGCCCCGGCACTGCTGGCCGCCGCCGCCGAATTGGGGCCCATCAGCAATGCGTCCAGCATGTTTGGCCGGCCCCCACTGGGCAAGGCATGACGCCCTTCCGCTGAGAATTTTCGCCCCTCTGTCAATCCACCACGGCTGGAATGACCTCGGTCATTCGCCTGCACGATTCGCACCTTGGCAACCTTTGACTACTAACCTGTCGGCAGGTATATTAGTAAAGAGATTCCGTCGAATCAAAATCCCACTGGAGACAAACATGCCGATGATCCGCACCGAAATTCAAGACCACATTGCCGTGGTGACCATGGACAACGCCCCTGTGAACGCGGTCAACGCCGACTTCATGCGCGAAATGATCGCGGCCTTCGACAGCTTCAACGACCTCGACGAGGTGCGCGTGGTGGTGCTCACCGGTGCCGGCAAAGCCTTTTGTGCTGGTGCGGACATCAAGGCCCGCGCGGGCAAGGTGTTCGAGCCCGGCGAACGCTGGGAACACAACCGCCTGGCGCGGGAACTGGGCTACTCGATCATGGAATGCAAGAAGCCGGTGATCGCTGCCGTCAACGGCGCTGCACTGGGCGCGGGCATGGGCATCGCGGCCTCGTGCGACATCCTCTTGTGTTCGGACAACGCGGTGTTCGGTCTGCCCGAGGTGGACGTGGGCCTGATGGGCGGTGGCCGCCATACCCAACGCATTGCCGGGCACTCGCTGACGCGCCGCATGATGATCACCGGCGACCGCATCCCGGGGCCCGAGTTCTACCGCCGTGGCATGGTCGAGGCCTGTGTGCCACTGGACCAACTGATGCCCACCGCCATGGACATGGCCCGGCGCATCGCGGCCAAGAGCCCACTGGCCAGCCGCACCGCCAAACAGGCGGCGTCCACCATCGAATTCATGACGCTGCGCGACGGCTACCGCTTCGAGCAGAACATGACGGCCGAACTCAGCAAGTCGGACGACGCCAAGGAAGCCATGCGCGCCTTTGCCGAAAAGCGCGCA
>DASUIO010000200.1:0-3784 GCA_036279755.1 Polaromonas sp.
CCGCGCGGCGCCCTCGCTGCTGGCTTGCGCCGCCGGAAGATTCCAGTCGTAGCGCTTGAGCACGAGGCTCACGAATTGGCGCGAGCCCATTTCGCGAACTCTGGGCAACAGATCGGGACCGCCCGCCGTGCCGGTCGCAGCCGGCCCATGACAGCCTGCGCACTTGTCCTGGAAGACGCGCCACCCGATATAGACCGAACCGGGCGGCTTTGATAGCCGCGCGACCTCTTGGGCGGCCTGCCTGTTCTGCACTTCCACGGCGCATCCGGCCAGCAACAGGGCCGACATGAACACACTACCGTACAGCAGGCCGCGGCGTCTCGCCGTCATGCACTCGAAGGGCGGCTTCAGCTCAAACATCGAAAATTTCGCCATTGTCATCCCCTTTCAGCTTCTCGCGGTCACGAAATGGCGCCGCGAATCCGGTGTTCAGGACAGACCATTTCGCTCTTACTGCGGGTGATTCTGGCACGCTGTCTTCGCCGTACCTTGCTATATATCAATGCCTGCCTCTGTTTGCGGAAGCGCCCATGGCGGCCTCCCATTTAAGGGCTGCCGGCACAAATTTGCATCGTCAATATCGGTTTTTAGGCGCTTTATCCAGGGACCGGTTTGCTCCAGACGAATGGAATGGTTCCCGCCAGCATTCCAGCGGCGGCAAGGCAATGCTGCCGGGCATGAGCAAACGCGGGGATGCCTACCTGAGAACTTTGCTCAATCATGTCGTGAGGCTGATCTGGAACCTGCCAGTGATTTCCATCAGAGACAGAGGCTGTCGCCTCGATCGAAAGTCCGGATCAGGCGTGCTTTTTCACCCAGGCCACGTACTGGTCAACCCAGCCCTGCAAAAACTTCAGGCTGGCCTCGCCAATGTTGCCCGCCGCGTCGTACAGGCCTTCCTTGTTGTGGATGAACGCTTCGGGCTGGCCCAGGGTGGGCACGTTCAGGTAAGCCAGAACATTGCGCAGGTGCTGCTGGGCCAGCGCCGTGCCAATCGGGCCGACGGACGCACCGATCACACCAGCAGGCTTGCCGTCCCATGCGTTCTGCCCATAGGGGCGCGAAGCGTGGTCGATGGCATTTTTCAGCACACCGGGAACCGAGCGGTTGTATTCAGGCGTGACAAACAGCAGGCCCTGCGCCGCTGTGATCTCGCCCTTGAGGCGCGTCACCTGTGCGGACGGCTTGCCGTCATCGTCCTGGTTGTACAGCGGCAAGTCGTCAATGCGCACATGCGTAAAGCTGAAATTAGCCGGAAAGAGTTTTTCAAGCGCCTTGGCGAGCTTCTTGTTAAACGAATCCTTGCGCAGGCTGCCGACGACGATAGCGATGTTGTATTGGGCCATGAGGTTCTCCAGAAAAGTGGTCAGAAAGTTGACCAGGGGATTGATGAAGGAAGTGGCAGGCCCATTATGCAAAGCACTTTGAAATCGTGCTCGGCGTTGATGAGCAGCGGTCGGTCCGGGCAGCGGCGGTATAGTGATCGCATGACCCCGAGTCGCCCCCATCACCGATCCGACCTCGTGCGCATCGCCATCAGAGCCATGACCGAGCGTGGTCTGGAGCCCGAGTTCTCGACCCCTGTCAACCAGCAACTCGCCTCCATCACCGGACCCGGCCGCGAGGCTGGCCCCGACATTCGGGATCTCACGGGGCTGCTCTGGTGTTCCATCGACAACGACGATTCGCTCGACCTCGACCAGCTGACGGTGTGCGAGACGCAGGCCCATGGTGCCGTCAGGATGCTGGTGGCCATTGCCGACGTGGATACGCTGGTCAGGAAGGGCTCAGCCGTCGACGAGCACGCGCGCATCAACACAACCTCGGTCTATACGTCCGCGCGCATCTTTCCGATGCTGCCGGTAGGTCTGTCAACCGATCTGACCTCGCTCAATGCCGACGAGGACCGGCTGGCGCTGGTGACCGAGATGGACTTCAACGCCGACGCCACGCTGGCGAGCTCCACGGTGTACCGGGCCATGGTGCGCAACAAGGCCAAGCTGGCGTACGACGCTGTCAGCGCGTGGATCGAAGGTGAAGGCGCGCTGCCAGCCGCGGCCTCGGCCGTGCCCGGCATGGAATCGCAACTGCGCACGCAGGACGCCTTGGCCCAGCAACTGCGAGTGCGCCGACATGCCGAAGGCTCGCTGGAGCTTGAAACTTTCCAACCTCGGGCCGTGTTTGAGGGCGAGCAGGTCGTTGACATCCGCCAGCAGGTGCAAAACCGCGCGCGCCAATTGATTGAGGAAGTGATGATTGTCACCAATGGCTGCACCGCGCGCTTTCTGGCCGCACGGGGCGGCGCGTCGCTGCGGCGTGTTGTCCGCTCACCCGAGCGCTGGCTGCGCATCGTCGGGGTCGCAAAGGACTATGGCGAATCACTTCCATCCGAGCCCAACGCCAAAGCGCTGGAAGCCTTTCTGTCCAAGCGCCACAAGGCCGACCCGCTGCGCTTTCCCGATCTGTCGCTCATCATCGTCAAGCTCATGGGCCGGGGCGAATACGTGGTGGAATCGCCCGGCGCAGCGCCCATCGGCCACTTTGGCCTGGCGGTGAGCGACTACACCCACTCCACCGCGCCCAACCGACGCTTCCCCGACCTGATCACCTCGCGGCTTCTCAAAGCCGCGTTGGCCGGCAAGCCGCCGCCCTATTCGAATACCGAGTTGGGCAAGTTGGCGTTGCACTGCACTCAACAGGAAGATGCTGCCCAGAAGGTGGAGCGGCGGATGCGAAAGTCCGAGGCGGCGTTGCTGCTTGAATCGCGCGTCGGCCAGCGCTTTGACGCCCTCGTGACCGGCAGCAGCACCGCCGATGGCGTCTGGGTCCGGATCTTCTCGCCCCCCGCCGAAGGCAAGCTGGTGGCAGGCATGGCCGAACTGAAGGTCGGCGAAAAAATCCGCGTCAAGCTCGTGGCATCGGATGTGGAACGCGGGTTCATTGACTTCGTGCAATTGGACTGAGCCAGCCAGGCCAACGAGCCCACACTCGTTTTTGATGATGCAATTCCCGTCATCACGAAATGGATTTCCAAAACACCTCGCACAACGCAATAGGAATCATTATCATTAGTGTTTTAATTTGATGAGATCAAACAATGAAACGCCTGTTGTCAGTTGCTCTTCTGTCCTTTGTCGCCGCCAACGTCATGGCGGCCACTGAAGAATTTACGCTCACCATCCAGAACCATGCATTTGCACCCAAGGAAGTCAAGATTCCCGCCGGCAAGAAAGTCAAATTGCTGGTGGTCAACAAAGATGCCACGCCAGCAGAGTTTGAGAGCAAGCCTCTGGGTCGTGAGAAAGTCATCCCCGGCAAGTCCACCGCCACCATCAACCTTGGGCCATTGAAACCCGGTCGCTACGCCTTCGTCGAGGAGTACCACGAAAACGACGCTGCCGCTCAAGGCACGATCGTCGTCGAGTAAGACATTGAACCGGAATCCCCATGTTTGCTGCTGCCCTCATCGTTTTCCGTGAATCTCTGGAGGCCTCGCTGATCATCAGCATCATGGCCGCCGCTACGCGCGGGATTCCCTCGCGCGGGCGATGGATGGTCAGTGGTGTACTGGCGGGTCTTCTCGGCGCTGCTCTGGTTGCATCGAGCATGGAAGGCATTTCCATGCTGGCCAGCGGGATCGGTCAGGAGTTGTTCAACGCAGGCGTTCTGACTCTTGCGGTAGGCATGCTTGCATGGCACAACATCTGGATGTCGGTCCATGGCCGGGAAATGGCGGCGCAAGCCCAAAACGCGGCACGCGCAATCAGTGAAGGCACGCGCGAAC
>DASUIO010000201.1:0-5948 GCA_036279755.1 Polaromonas sp.
GTCGATCTCGGTGACCCAGACCTGGGCCGACAGCGCGCGCAAGGCCTGGGCACAGCCCTTGCCCACATCGCCGTAGCCCGCCACGCAGGCGACTTTGCCGGCGATCATCACATCGGTCGCGCGTTTGATGCCATCGACCAGTGATTCGCGGCAGCCATACAGGTTGTCGAACTTGCTCTTGGTGACCGAGTCGTTGACGTTGATGGCGCGCAGCGCCAGCGTGCCCTTGGCCGACATTTCGTTCAGGCGCAATACGCCCGTGGTGGTTTCTTCCGTCACGCCGATGATGTTTTTCAGGCGGCGGCTGTACCAGGTGGTGTCTTGCGCCAGCTTGGCCTTGATGGCGTTGAACAGGCAGATTTCTTCTTCGCTGCCGGGCTTGGACAGCAGGCTGGCATCGGTTTCGGCCTTGGCACCCAGGTGCATCAGCAGCGTGGCATCGCCGCCGTCGTCCAGAATCATGTTCGGACCTTCTTCGGGCGTGCCTTTGGCGCCGCTGAATTCGAAGATGCGGTGGGTGTAGTCCCAGTAATCGGCCAGGGATTCGCCCTTGATCGCAAACACCGGCGTGCCGTTTGCGGCAATCGCGGCAGCGGCATGGTCTTGCGTTGAGAAAATGTTGCACGAAGCCCAGCGCACTTCGGCGCCCAGCGCCAGCAGCGTTTCGATCAGCACGCCGGTCTGGATGGTCATGTGCAGCGAACCGGTGATGCGCGCGCCCTTGAGAGGCTGGGAGGGTGCAAATTCTTCGCGAATGGCCATCAGGCCGGGCATTTCGGTTTCAGCGATCTTCAGTTCCTTGCGGCCCCAGTCGGCAAGCGACAGGTCGGCAATCAGGTAATCGGTGATGGGTTTGAGGACAGCGTTCATGGTGACTCCAAAACAGGATATTAAAAACCACTGCGGGGGGTCAAGCTCACCTCACTGCACAGTGGGTGAGCGCGGTTAGGAAGCAGGATCGGCAAGGCGACCTGTTATCCGAGCCTCGCTCGCCAGCTGACGGGGTCAGTTTTTGGCGGGCTGCAACGCTCCTCGGACAGCCTCGTATTCTATACGCCTGCGGCAAAGGGCGCATCAATGCCCTCCCACAAGGCACACCAGCTCTTTGTAGCACGCAGAAGGCCCTTCAGGACCGGTTCACAGCAGGCGTCTGCGCATGCGTTCCGCCGCGGGAGATCAGCGCGCCATGACGCGCCGCGCCAGATAGCTGCAGGCATCGACCAGCGCCACCAGCGCGATCATCGCCAGCAGGATGGAGCTGGTTTCCGGCATCTGGAACAGCCCCATGTGAAACGCCAGCATCTGTCCCAGGCCGCCCGCGCCCACAACGCCCAGTATGGCCGCTGCGCGGATGTTGTTTTCCCAGCGGTACAGCGTGTAGCTGAGCAGTTGCGGCAGCACCTGCGGCAGTGTGGCGTAGCAAAACACCCGGCCTTCGCCGACACCCCGCACGCGCAGGGCGAAGCCGACCCCTTCAGGGGCGTTTTCAATGGCCTCGGCAAAAAGCCGTCCGAGCACGCCCGTCGTGTGCAGCGCCAGCGCCAGCGTGCCGGCAAACGGGCCAAGTCCGGCCGCAATCAGCAGCAGTGACGCCCATACCAGCTCGGGAATGCTGCGCAGCGCATTGAGCAGCAGCCGCGTGAACCCCTTGAATCGGGCCTTGTCGTTCGCATGGGTCTGACTGGCCGGCAATGCCAGCAGCAGACCCAGCACGGCTGCGATCAGCGTGCCCAGGGCCGACATGGCCAGCGTCTCCAGCGTGGCGCTCAGCAGTTTTTGCAGAAAGGCGGCTTCGCTCGCGGGGTGCAGCAGCTCGCCGACAAAGCGGCCCATTTTGCGCAGCGCATCCAGAGAAAAAAACTGCGCCCACTGCAAATCAAGCGTCCAGAAACTCAGGACGATGAGCAGCCCCACGCCAGCCATCAGCCAGCAGGCTTTGCAACGCGCACCGAAAATCGGTGGTGGCAGCCGATAGACCTCGTTGGCCGCTGGCGACGAACGGTGCAAGTCATTCATGGTGATGTCCAGCCCCAGCCCTTAACCCAGGGCCTCGCGCAGCCAGGCACTGGCCTTGTCGGCCAACCAGACCAGCGCCATGAACACCAGCAGCATGGTGCTGACTTCAGCGCCATTGAACATCTTCATCGAGGCATCCATCTGCTGCCCGAGGCCACCGGCACCGACAAAACCCAGCACAGCAGACGAGCGGATGGCGCACTCCCAGCGATAGACCGAATAGCTGGTCAGCTCGGCCGCATTTTGCGGCAACAAGGCATAAAAGAAAGCCTGCAGGCGACCCGAGCCATTGCGCAGCAGCGAAGCCGTGGCATGGCTTTCGCCGCTGTCCAGAATCTCGCCATAGACCTTTCCGAGCATGCCGCCGTAAGTCAGCGCAATGGCCAGCACGCCGGCGGTCGGCCCCAGACCGACCACGCGCACGAAAATCAGCGCCCAGATCAACTCGGGCACGCTGCGCAGCAAGATCAGCAGCCAGCGCACGAGCTGGCGCAGCACGGCCGGCCACAGTGCCATGCGCCCGCTCAGCGCCGAGACCGACAATGCGCGCACCGACAGCAGCGTCAGTGGCAGCGCCAGCAGCAGCGCCAGCACCATGCCGACGGTGGCGATCGCCACCGTGCGCCAGGCTTCCCGCGCCACCAGCAATAGAAACTGCGGCTCAAGCTTGGGCGGCACAAAGTCACTGAGAAACCTGAGGGTGGACTTGAGGGTGCCGGGCTCGACCATCACCCAGGGTTTGAATTCTGTCAGCACCAGCGCAGGCCAGAGCAGCAGCAGCGCGGCCAGCGCCCAGAAAACACGGCCCCGCCAGGCTGGATCGCGCAGCGCGGGACGCATTGGCAGGCCGACAGTCGCAGGGGTCATTGATCGGCGGGCCAGTCAGCGGCAGGACATGACCACAGGGGGCGAAACCGCAGCGAGCAGATCCTCGGCCGGTGCCGGACCTGTGAGCTCGTGCAGATGCTGGGCATAAAGTGCTTGCAGACGCTCGGGCGTGACGTCGGCGGCGGGCAGGTCAAACGCCAGTTCACCGTCGCGCAGGCCGATGATGCGCGGAAAATTCTGCAGCGCCATCTCGACATGGTGCAGGGTGCAGACCAGCGTGGCACCGCGCTCGCGCGCCGCCTGGGTGAGCGACGCGATGGCTTGCTGCCCACGCGCCGGGTCCAGCGCCGAGAGCGGTTCATCGACCAGCAGCAGGGTCGCATCGGTCACCAGCGCCCGGGCCAGGCCGACACGCTGGCGCTCGCCGCCCGACAGCCGGTCCACCCGGGCAAACAGCTTGTCGCTCAGGTCGAAGCGCGCCAGCGCCGCGTCGGCCTGGGCCATCGCGCTTGGGTAAAAAAGGCTGCGCAAGCTCTGCCACAGCCCGATCTGCGGCAGGCGGCCGGCCAGCACGGATGTGACCACACGCTGACGCGGCGGCAGGGGCGGCACCTGCGGTGCCAAAAACAGTTCACCGCGCAACCGCTGCAGCTGGCGGCGCGGCAGTTGCCACGGATCGCTCCCATTGAGCTGCAGGCTGCCACTCGAGGGCGGCAGCGCACAAGCCAGCACATGCAGCAGCGTGGTCTTGCCGGCACCAGAAGGCCCGATCACGGCGATCTGCTCGCCAGCGGCCACCTGCAGCGATAGGCCGCGCAGCGCCGCCGCCGCCTCACGTTTTGCCGCAGGATGCCGCGCCGACACGTTGTGTAGCCCGACTTTCATATACAAATGACCTTTTGTCCTTTATTGACGGGCATAGTCGGCTATTACTTTAATAGCGGTTTACTTCAGCAAACCAGCACTGCGGGCCGCGGTCTCGATGCCCCTGTAGTTGTCTGCCTGGGTCGGGATGTAGCGCGTGGCGCGATTCAGGTCGAGGATTTCCTTGCCTTGCACCGTCGCCGGGTCAATGTCGATCAGGGCTTTGGCGACTTTCTCACGCAAGGCAGCCGGCATGTCGGCATGCACGGACCAGTTGTAGTTGTAATAGCCCGGCGTGGTGTAGAAAACATTCACCTCTTTCGTGTCAACCCTCTTTTCCTGGACGAACTTGTTCCACACCGTGATGTCCAGCGCTGCAGCTTCGACCTTGCCGCTCGCCACCGAGGCAATGGTGGCGTCGTGCGCGCCCGAGTAGGCGACGCGTTTGAAGTCTTTGTCAGGGTCGATGTGGGCTTGCAGCAAAAAGCTGCGCGGCATCAGGTGACCCGAGGTGCTGGACTGCGAACCAAAGCTGACCTGCCTGCCTTTCAGGTCAGCCAGCGTCTTGATGCCCGAGTTGGTTTTGGCAATAAACACCGACTGAAATTTGGTGTCTTCTTCGCGCTGCGCAATCGGGATGATTTTGCCGCCAGAGCGGTGTTGCGCCTGAATAAAGGTAAAGCCGCCCAGCCAGGCCATCTCGACCTTTTTGTTGACCAGCGTTTCGACGGCCGCCGGGTAGTCGCTCACCGGCGTGAACTCGACCTTCATGCCCAGTTTTTGCTCCAGGTATTTCACCAGCGGGCCGAACTTCCGCACCTGCTCGGTCGCGGCCTCTTCAGGAATCGTGGTGATCCGAAAAACCTGCTGAGCCTGGGAGACACCGGCAAACGCCAGCACAGCGCAGGCAGCCAGGGCCTTGAATGCGCCCGGACGGAAAAAGTGGATCATCAAAAAACTCCTCGAAACACGGTGAAAAACAGCAGGGGATATTAAACCCGTCAATGAAAACCCTTGCTCCCGGCAATGCCGGGGGCCCTGCTACATTACTGAAGATGCCTGATTCAGCTCCCAGCGCCACGCCGGTTCCAGCGCCCGTTTCCGCCGGTTCACGGTTGCCCGACTTTGTGCAGTTGCACCACCAGGACCACGCCGCTGTGCGCGCGGAACTGCTGCAGGGCTTGCTGGCCACACCGGCTTTCACCTCCCCCAAATACTTGTATGACGCGCTCGGCTCAAAGCTGTTTGAAGCCATCACCGAGTTGCCCGAGTACTACCCCACCCGCACCGAAGCGGCTATTTTCGAGGCCCACGCACCGGCCATGGCGGCGCTGCAGCCCGCGCGGGCCACGCTGGTCGATCTGGGCGCGGGCAACTGCGAAAAAGCCGCCCGGCTGTTAAGCATTTTCCAGCCGCAACGCTATGTCGCGGTCGATATTTCAGTGGCGTTTTTGCGTCAATCGCTGGGCAAGCTGCAGGCGCAGTTTCCGGCACTCGCCATGCTGGGCATCGGCATGGATTTTTCGAGTTCTCTCACGCTGCCGCCGCAAGTCGGTGCCGGGCCGCGCGTGTTCTTTTACCCGGGCTCCAGCATCGGCAATTTCACGCCGGAGCAGGCCCTGGATTTCCTGCGGCGGACCCGGGCGGCCTGCAACGGCGGCGGCCTGCTGATCGGCGTCGATCTGGTCAAGCCGCTTGAGCTGCTGGAGCCCGCCTACGACGACGCACTCGGCGTGACGGCCGCCTTCAACCGCAACCTGTTGCCGCACCTGAACCAGTTGGTGGGAACCGACTTCAAACTGTCCGACTGGCAGCATGTGGCATTTTTCAACACCGAAAAATCACGCATTGAAATGCATTTGCAGGCGCTGCAAACGGTGCGGCTGCGCTGGTCTGGCGGCGAGAGGCGCTTTGCGGCAGGCGAGCGCATCCACACCGAGAACTCCTACAAGTGGCGGCAAGCTGACTTTGCCGATCTGCTGAAAACCGCCGGTTTCACGCACACGCGGGCCTGGACCGATGCGCGCGGCTGGTTTGCAGTGTTCTGGGCACAAGCCTGAGCAAGTGCAGCGTTATAACTCCCTCATGCAACAAACTCGCGTCGTCATTGTCAGCCCGGCTCTTGCCGATGCCAACAACGGCAACTGGCAGACCGCACGGCGCTGGCGGCAGATGCTATCGCCGCACTATGCCGTGCGCATCGTGCGTCAATGGCCGGATGCAGCGGCTTCCGGGCGCGA
>DASUIO010000202.1:0-2131 GCA_036279755.1 Polaromonas sp.
CGCGCCGCCGGGCCTTCGCCGATCATGATGTCGATCTGGTAGTCCTCCAGCGCCGGATAGAGGATTTCCTCGACCACCGGGCTCAGGCGGTGAATCTCGTCGATGAAAAGCACATCGTTCTTTTCCAGGTTGGTCAGCAGCGCGGCCAGGTCCTTGGGCTTTTCCAGCACCGGTCCCGAGGTTTGGCGCATGTTCACGCCCAGCTCGTGCGCAATGATGTGGCTCAAGGTGGTTTTGCCCAAGCCGGGCGGGCCGAACAGCAGCACATGGTCGAGTGCTTCGCTGCGCTTTTTGGCCGCACCAATAAAAATCTCGAGCTGCTCGCGCGCCTTGGTCTGGCCCACGTACTCGTCAAACAGCTTGGGGCGCAGCGCGCGCTCAATCGCCTCTTCACGCGGCGAAGCGGGCGCGGCGGACATCACGCGTTTGCCAGGCGGCAGCTCGGACATGTCGAAGTCGTCGGTCTGAACGCTCATGGCTATTTCGCCAGCGCCTTGAGCGCCAATTTGATGCCGTCGCTCACACCGATATCCTGGGGCAAGGCTTTCAACGCCAGCGCCGCATCACGGTCGCTGTAGCCCAGCGCCACCAGCGCCTGCAGGATGTCGGACTGCGCATCGTCGGCAACGCTGACCGGCACACCGATGTCGGCGCCGAGCTTGCCCTTGAGTTCAAGCAGCAGGCGTTCGGCGGTTTTTTTGCCGATGCCGGGCACCTTGATGATGCGGCCGGCTTCCTGACGCGTCACCGCCTGGGACAGGTCTTGCACGCTCATGCCGCTGAGCACGCTGAGCGCGGTGCGCGGGCCGACGCCCGATATTTTGATGAGCTGGCGAAACGCGGCGCGCTCGGCGGCGCTGCCGAAGCCGTAGAGGATTTGCGCGTCTTCGCGCACCACAAAATGCGTCAGCAGGCTGACTTTTTCACCCAGGCCGGGCAGGTTGTAGAAGGTGCTCATGGGCACCAGCACTTCATAGCCGACGCCATGGCAGTCCAGCAGAATTTCCGGTGGGTTTTTTTCGGCCAGCTGGCCAGTCAGTCTTCCAATCATGGCCAAATCTTATCAGTCGGGGCCGCCTTGAATATGGAGGGACAATCACCCATCTGCCCGTACCCCTCCGGGAAAGCCCATCAGGAAAGCATACTTTTGATTCTTCGCCATACCTTCACGCCGCCCAACAACACCCGCATGGCTAACCTGTGCGGGCCCATGGACGCCCACATTCGCACCATCGAGGCGGCGCTGCAGGTGGCGATTGCGCACCGTTTTGAGCAGTTCAAGATCGATGGCACCAAGGTCAAGGCCAGCCAGGCGCTGGAGGTCTTGCAGGCCCTGTACGAGATGGCCCAGAGGCCGATAGAGGAAGAGACCGTGCAGCTCATGCTGGCCGGCGACACCGCGCTGCGCAAAGCGCCTGACGGCACCGTGGCGCTGTCAACCCGGCGCGCCGACCTGCGCGCGCGCACCGCCAGGCAAGGCACTTATCTGGAAAACATTGCCACCCACGACATCACCTTTGGCATTGGTCCGGCCGGTACCGGCAAGACCTATCTGGCGGTAGCCTGCGCGGTCGATGCCCTGGAGCGCAGCACCGTGCAGCGCATTGTGCTGACACGCCCGGCAGTCGAAGCCGGTGAGCGCCTGGGCTTTTTGCCGGGCGATCTGAGCCAGAAGGTGGACCCTTACCTGCGCCCCCTGTACGACGCGCTGTATGAGCTGATGGGCCTGGAGCGCGTGCAAAAAGCCTTTGAACGCCAGCAAATCGAGATTGCACCGCTGGCCTTCATGCGCGGCCGCACGCTGAACCACGCCTTTGTGATTCTGGACGAGGCGCAAAACACCACGCCCGAGCAGATGAAGATGTTTTTGACACGCATCGGTTTTGGCAGCAAGGCCGTGGTGACCGGCGACGTGAGCCAGATCGATTTGCCGCGCACCCAGCTAAGCGGGCTGATCGATGCCGAACGCGTGCTCAAGCGCGTGCAGGGCATCGCCATTACGCGCCTGACCAGCGCCGACGTGGTGCGGCATCCGCTGGTCGCGCGCATTGTGGACGCCTACGACAAGTCGCCCAGCGACCGGGACGACTCGCAAATTTCTGTTGATTTGACAGCGCCTCCCGCCCGCCGA
>DASUIO010000203.1:0-13507 GCA_036279755.1 Polaromonas sp.
GTGTCCGTGGGTGGCGACGCTCCGGTGCGTGTTCAGTCCATGACCAACACTGATACGGTGGATGCCATTGGCACCGCCATTCAGGTCAAGGAGCTTGCCATCGCCGGCTCCGAAATGGTCCGCATCACGGTCAATACGCCGGAGGCGGCCGCAGCCGTGCCGCATGTGCGGGAGCAACTGGACCGCATGGGGATCGATGTGCCGCTGATCGGTGACTTTCATTACAACGGCCACCGCCTGCTGAGCGATTACCCCGCCTGCGCCGAAGCGCTGTCCAAATACCGGATCAATCCCGGCAATGTGGGCAAAGGCAGCAAGCGCGACAAGCAGTTTGGCCAGATGATCGAAGTGGCCATGCGCTGGAACAAACCCGTGCGAATTGGGGTGAATTGGGGCAGCCTTGACCAGGAGTTGTTGGCCAGCCTGATGGATGAAAACAGCGCACGCGCCACGCCTTGGGACGCCAGGCAAGTCATGTACGAGGCGCTGATCACCTCGGCGATCGATTCAGCCCAGCGTGCCGAGGATATGGGCATGCGCCGCAACCAGATTATTTTGTCCTGCAAGGTCAGTGGCGTTCAGGATCTGATTTCGGTGTACCGTGAATTGGCCCAGCGCACCGATCACGCCCTCCACCTTGGCCTGACCGAGGCCGGCATGGCGACCAAGGGAACGGTGGCCTCCGCAACAGCGCTTTCCATACTGCTACAGGAAGGTATTGGCGACACCATTCGCGTTTCTTTAACACCCCAGCCGGGGGAGGCGCGTACCCAGGAAGTCGTGATTGCTTCCGAAATACTCCAGGCGCTGGGCTTGCGCATCTTTGTGCCCAGTGTCACGGCGTGCCCCGGCTGCGGGCGGACCACCAGCACGACTTTTCAGGAGCTGGCCAAGCAGATCGACGACTTTCTGCGTGCCCAGATGCCGGTCTGGCGCGCGCAATACCCGGGCGTTGAGGGGCTCAAGGTCGCCGTGATGGGCTGTATCGTCAATGGCCCCGGTGAAAGCAAGCATGCCGACATCGGCATCAGTCTGCCCGGTTCCGGCGAAGCACCCGCCGCGCCGGTATTTATCGATGGCGAAAAACGACTGACCCTGCGCGGCGAGAACATTGCGCAGGAGTTTCAGGTCATCGTTGAAAACTACATTGAAAAACGTTTTGGCACGCAAGCTGTCGCTGAATTAGCCTAATACCCATGCTTGAAAAAATGACTGTCGGCCGGGCGGAAAAATTGCCTTTGGCCAAAACTGAAAAATTGGCCGCGGTCAAGGGAATGAACGACATCCTTCCGCCCGACTCGGCGCGCTGGGAATGGCTTGAGGAGAAAGTCCGCTCGCTGATGCAGCGCTACGCCTACCGCAACATCCGCACGCCCATTCTTGAGCACACACAGCTGTTTGTGCGCGGTATCGGCGAGGTCACCGACATCGTCGAAAAGGAAATGTATTCTTTCGAAGACCGCTCGGACAAGCATGGCGATCACGATCACCTCACCATGCGGCCGGAAAACACGGCAAGCGTGGTTCGCGCGGTCACGGAGCACAACTTGCTCTACGACGGTGGCAAGCGCCTCTATTACATGGGCCCCATGTTCCGCCGGGAGCGGCCGCAGCGAGGCCGTTACCGACAGTTTCATCAGATAGGTGCCGAAGCCTTGGGGTTTGCCGGTCCCGAGCTGGACGCCGAGCTGATCCTGCTGGCCGCTGCACTATGGAAGGAACTCGG
Organism: Polaromonas sp.; assembly: GCA_036279755.1. Taxonomy (GTDB): domain Bacteria; phylum Pseudomonadota; class Gammaproteobacteria; order Burkholderiales; family Burkholderiaceae_C; genus Polaromonas. The sequence goes on from DASUIO010000203.1 coordinate 1,727, forward strand.
CCTGAGCGACTGGCGACTGGAAATCAACAGCTTGGGTCAGCCCGAAGAGCGCGCCCAGCACCGCACCCAACTTATCGCCCATTTCGAGCAGCATGCGGATGCGCTGGACGAGGAGGCGCGCAGGCGCCTGTACAGCAACCCGCTGCGCATTCTGGATAGCAAAAATCCAGCCATGAAGGCCGTGGTCGAAAGTGCGCCCCGGGTTATAGACTTTTTGGGCCCCCAGTCGCAGGCGCATTTTGAGGGTGTGAAAGCCATCCTCGACGCCAACAGCATCCCCTGGACACTCAACCCTCGCCTGGTGCGTGGGCTGGATTATTACAACCTCACGGTGTTCGAGTTTGTGACCGACAGGCTCGGTGCGCAAGGCACTATTTGCGCGGGTGGCCGCTATGACTACCTGATTGAACAGATTGGCGGTAAAGCGGCGCCCGCTGTCGGCTGGGCTCTGGGGGTCGAGCGCGTCCTCGAACTCATCAAGGAGCAGGGCGAGGCCATCCCGGTTCCTGTGCCAGATGCCTATGCGGTGATTCCAGAGGTTTGCGCCTTGCCGGTCGTCATGCAAACGCTGCAGGCGTTGCGCGCGGCGGGGGTGAACGTACAGATGCACGCGAGCGTCAGCGCCGAAGGCATGGGCAGCATGAAGTCGCAGTTCAAGAAGGCCGACAGCAGCGGCGCGAGGTTTGCGCTGATTTTTGGTGCCACCGAGCTCTCCCAAGGAAGCGTCGCTGTGAAGCCCTTGCGGGGCGAGAAAGCCGAGGGTGCGCAGGCCCAAATACTTCAGTCGCTGAACGATGTGGACGCATGGGCCCACACACTGCGCGGCCAAGCGCCGATTAACGCTGTTTAAGCGACCAACTCTGCCCTCTACAATCACTCCAATTCAATCCGCGCAGTTATTGCGCAGAACAAGCAGACTTTTATGGCAAAACCCCTCGATTTAGAAGAACAGGAACAGCTTGCTGAAATCAAGCACTTCTGGAAACAGTATGGCAACCCCATTACCTGGGCGTTGATCGCTGTTTTAAGCGCCTTTGCGGCCTGGAACGGTTATCAGTATTGGCAGCGTAGCCAGGCGGCCCAGGCATCGGTGATGTATGACGAGGTCGAGCGTGCCGTGCAGTCAGGTGATCCGGCAAGGATTGACCGCTCGCTGGCCGACATGAAAGATCGTTTTGGCCGCACTACTTATGCGCAGCAAGCCGGTCTGCTGGCTGCCAGGGCTTATTACGACAAGGGCAATGTGGAGGCTTCTCGCGCGGCCTTGAACTGGGTCGCCGAGAAAGCTTCTGATGAAGGCTACCAGGCGATTGCCAAATTGCGCCTTGCCGGGCTGCTGCTGGAAAAGAAAGCCTATGACGAGGCGCTGCAGCAGTTGTCAGGCTCCTTCCCGAAAGATTTCGCAGCGCTTGCTGCTGACCGGCGCGGCGACATCCTGGCAGCCCAGGGCAAGAAAGATGAAGCCAAAGCCGAATACGTCAAAGCCTACAAAGGCCTTGATGAGCGTACTGAATACCGGCGCCTGGTTGAGGTCAAGCTCAATGCGCTGGGCATCGATCCAGCCGCGGGGCAAGTCAAACCGACAATTGCTGCCGCCAATGCCGAGGCGAAGCAATGATTTGCAAGTCTTTTAAGAATTTAGCCCATGCTGCGAGAGCGCCGGCAGCTATTATTTTGGTAGCAATTTTGGGCGGCTGCTTTGGTGGTGTAACAAAAATTAAGCCTGCGGAATTGCAGCCGGTAACCGCCCTGGTGGGTGCCCGCCAAAGCTGGTCCACCCGCATTGGGCCCGTGAATTTCCCGTTGGACGTGAGTGTGTCCGGCGCCAGCTTGGCCGTGGCGAGCAGCGACGGCACCGTGGCTGTGCTGGATGCTCAAACCGGCCGTGACGTTTGGCGCGTTGCCCTCAATACGCCCATCGCTGCGGGCGTCGGGAGTGATGGAAAAGTTGTGGCCGTGGTGACCAGGGCCAACGAAGTCATCGCGTTGCAGGATGGCCGGGAACTTTGGCGTCAGAAACTCAATGCCCAAGTTTTCACCGCGCCTTTCGTGGCAGGTGAGCGGGTGTTTGTGCTGGCCGCGGACCGCTCGGTTAATGCCTTTGACGGGCAGACGGGCCGCAAGCTGTGGGTCCAGCAGCGACCCAGCGAGCCTTTGGTGCTGCGCCAGTCCGGTGTGATGCTGGCCGTTGGCGATACGCTGGTGCTGGGCCTGGCTGGTCGGCTGGCGGGTCTTAACCCCGCCAACGGCAGCATTCGCTGGGAAGCGCCGATTGCCTCGCCTCGCGGCATCAATGACGTGGAGCGGCTTGTCGATCTGGTCGGGCGCGTCAGCAGGGATGGCGACACGGTCTGCGCGCGGGCTTTTCAGGCCAGCATAGGCTGCGTCAACACCGTTCGCGGCAGTCTGCTTTGGACCAAACCCGCTAACGGCGCGCAAGGCATTCATGGCGACGATCGCCTGCTGTTCGGCACGGAAGCCGATGGTACGGTCATTGCCTGGCGTCGTAGTGACGGCGAGCGTGCCTGGTCTACAGATCGCCTGCGCTACCGGAGCCTGACGGCGCCGCTGGTCGTCGGGCGTTCCGTGGCGATTGGCGATTTCACTGGATTTATTCACCTGCTGTCACGTGAAGATGGCTCCCTTCTCAACCGCTTGCCGACTGACGGTTCGGCCATTGCCGCAGCCCCTGTGCTGGCCGGCAATACGCTTATAGCTGTCACCCATAACGGCGGCATTTACGGCTTTCAGCCTGAATAAGCGAAACTCTTTCAGAAACTTTATTGATGAAACCTGTCATTGCGTTAGTCGGCCGCCCGAATGTGGGCAAGTCGACACTTTTTAACCGGCTGACCAAGACGCGGGATGCGATCGTGGCTGACTTGGCCGGGTTGACGCGTGACCGTCATTACGGCAAAGGAAATCTGGGAACTCACGAGTACATCGTCATCGACACGGGCGGTTTCGAGCCCGATGCCACGACTGGCATTTACAAGGAAATGGCCAAGCAAACCCGGCAGGCTGTCGCGGAAGCTGACGTGGTGGTTTTTGTGGTCGACGCCCGGGCCGGCATCAGCTCGCAGGACCATGACATTGCCAAGTACCTGCGCAAGCTGGGCAAGCCGACCGTGCTGACGGCCAACAAGGCGGAGGGCATGACAGATGGCATCAAGTTTTCCGAATTTTTTGAATTGGGTTTGGGCGAAGTGCTGCCGGTTTCCGCATCCCATGGGCAGGGGATTCGTACCTTGGTGGATCTTGCGCTGGCACCGCTCAATTTGCCGGACCCCGACGAAGACGCTGAACCGCAGGATCCCTCCGTTATCAGGCTTGCCGTGGCGGGGCGGCCCAACGTCGGCAAGTCCACGCTCATCAATACCTGGCTGGGCGAGGAGCGTCTGGTGGCGTTCGACTTGCCCGGAACCACGCGAGATGCGATCTCCGTGCCTTTTGAGCGGGGCGGGCAAAAGTTCGAGCTGATTGATACCGCCGGGCTGCGCCGCAAGGGCAAGGTTTTCGAAGCGATTGAGAAGTTTTCTGTCGTCAAGACCTTGCAGGCCATTGAAAATGCCAACGTTGTCCTGCTGCTGCTGGACGCCACGCAAGGCGTGACCGAGCAGGATGCGCATATCGCGGGCTACATTCTTGAAAGTGGCCGTGCGGTGGTGGTGGCCATCAACAAATCCGATGCGATTGATGCCTACCAGCGCGAACTGCTGGAACGCTCCATCGAAACCCGGCTGGGTTTCCTGAAATTTGCCTCGATTCATCATATCTCGGCCATCAAGCGCCAGGGCTTGGCGCCCGTCTGGAAATCCATTGTTCAGGCGCACGCGTCGGCCAACCGAAAAATGTCCACCCCGGTGCTGACGCGCCTGCTGCTCGAAGCCGTGCAGTTTCAGCAACCCCAGCGTTCGGGCATATTCCGTCCCAAACTGCGCTATGCCCACCAGGGCGGGATGAATCCACCGATCATCATCATTCATGGTAACTCGCTGGAACATGTGACCGAGGCATACAAACGCTACCTCGAGGGGCGGTTTCGCAAGGCGTTCGATCTGGTTGGCACGCCGCTGCGCATCCAGCTGAAAAGCTCAGTCAACCCCTTTAAGGACAAGGTATCGACCTAGGATGACATGCCGCGCAGATGGGCTGTGGTAAGGTTGGGGTCTATTAACTTTTGAACACGGAAAATATCGTGAGCAACAACAAAGGTCAGCTGCTGCAGGACCCATTTCTCAACACCTTGCGTCGCGAGCATGTGCCCGTTTCGATTTATCTCGTCAATGGGATCAAATTGCAGGGTCAGATCGAGTCCTTCGATCAATATGTCGTTTTACTTCGCAATACGGTGACCCAAATGGTCTACAAGCATGCGATTTCCACCATCGTTCCCGGTCGCGCTGTAAATTTTTCAACCGGTGATTCTGAAGAAAGTCCCGTCACCTGAGCTCGTATGATGCGCCGGTGAAAACCCGACCGCTTGCCCTTCTGGTGGGCGTCGATCTGGGTTTTCCAAATTTTGATGTTGGCCTGCAGGAACTCGGTTTGCTCGCGCAAACCGCGGGCCTGGATCCCGTGGCGCGCGTAACCTGCAAACGCAAGGCCCCTGATGCGGCGCTGTTTATCGGCTCTGGCAAAGCTGATGAAATCAAAATGCTGGCCCTCGATACGGGGGCGACTGAAGTTCTGTTCGACCAGGCGCTCAGCCCGGCCCAGCAACGCAATCTGGAACGCCATCTGGGGCTACCCGTCAACGACCGGACTTTACTGATTCTGGAAATTTTCGCCCAGCGGGCGCGCAGCCACGAGGGAAAGCTTCAGGTAGAGTTGGCCCGGCTGCATTACACGTCAACGCGTCTTGTGCGGCTCTGGTCTCACCTTGAGCGACAAACCGGCGGCGCGGGGGTACGCGGCGGTCCCGGCGAAAAGCAGATCGAGCTCGACAAACGCATGATCGGCGAAGCCATCAAGCGGACCAAGGATCGGCTGAATAAAGTCAAGAAGCAACGCCAAACGCAGCGCAAGCAGCGGGAGCGGCGAAATTCCTTCACGATTTCGCTGGTTGGCTACACCAACGCTGGCAAAACCACGCTGTTCAATGCGCTGGTCAAGGCACGCGCTTACACGGCCGATCAGCTTTTTGCAACGCTTGACACGACGACGAGGCAGCTCTACCTGGGTGATGCCGCCCGGTCGGCGTCGCTGTCTGACACGGTTGGTTTTATACGGGATCTGCCGCACGGATTGATTGATGCTTTTAATGCCACGCTGCAGGAGGCGGCCGATGCGGACCTGCTGCTGCATGTGGTGGATGGTGCAAATCCCGACTATCTGGAGCAAATTGAACAAGTGCAACGTGTCCTGTCCGAGATTGGTGCCGCTGACGTACCGCAGATTCTGGTGTTCAACAAGCTCGATGCTATTGAAAAAACCAACTTGCCCCTGCAACTGTGCGACGTATTCGAACTCAGGGACGCATTCGAGGGCTCAAGCCGAAGCGTGGAACGGGTATTTGTCAGCGCTCAGTCGGGCGAGGGCGTGCCGCGCTTACGCGAGCTCCTAGCCAGTCATGCGGCAAGCATGGCGAAGGAAGAAATTTCCCAAACAGTCGAGAACCTTGCCTGATCTGGTTATTTCATTAGGCACAATGTCGGTGTATTGAAAAAAAAGTGAGTTTGACCCCATGAATCTGAACCCCGTGCTGCAGACGTTGACGACCTTGCCCGGTCGACTCAAACAACGCGCCCAAGGTATGTTCAACCTGAATGATCCGCGTTGGGGCCGGGACGACGACAAACCGTCGTCCGACGAAGCCAAGCCGGAAGGCCCCCGCGAGGATAAGCAGCCACCCAAACCAGTCAATCGCCCGCGGGGTCAAGGCGCCAATCAGGGCCCGCCTGATCTGGACGAACTCTGGCGTGATTTCAATCGCAAGTTGGGCGGCCTGTTTGGTGGCGCAAAAAATGGCGGTAATCGGGGTGTCTTTGGCGGTGGCAACGGCGGCAACAGCGGCGGCGGTGGTGGATTTCGGCCTGATATGAAGAGCGCCGGAATTGGCGTTGGACTGATCGCCAGCGTGGTCGTGCTGATCTGGCTGGGCACGGGCTTCTTCATCGTTCAAGAAGGTCAGCAAGCGGTGATTACCCAGTTCGGCAAATACCAATCAACGGTGGGTGCCGGTTTTAACTGGCGTTTGCCTTACCCGATTCAGCGTCACGAAGTGGTGGTGGTGACCCAGATTCGCTCGGTTGATGTGGGCCGGGACAACGTACTCAAGGCCACTGGACTGCGCGACTCCGCCATGCTCACTGAAGACGAGAACATCGTCGAAATCAAGTTTGCCGTGCAATACCGCCTGAACGATGCGCGAGCTTACCTGTTCGAGAGCAAGGATCCCTCAAGCGCGGTGGTCCAGGCTGCCGAAACGGCGGTGCGTGAAGTGGTTGGCAAGATGAAAATGGACATGGCGCTGGCTGAAGAACGCGACCAGATCGGACCGCGCGTTCGGGCACTGATGCAGACCATCCTGGACCGCTACAAAGTCGGTGTGGAAGTCGTGGCCATCAATCTCCAGCAAAGCGGTGTACGCCCGCCCGAACAGGTGCAGGCGGCATTTGATGATGTGCTCAAGGCGGGTCAGGAGCGCGAGCGAGCCAAGAACGAAGCCCAGGCCTACGCCAATGATGTGGTTCCGCGGGCGGTGGGTTCAGCTTCCCGCCTGAAGGAAGAGTCGGATGCCTACAAGGCGCGAATCGTGGCGCAGGCTCAAGGTGATGCGCAACGTTTCCGCTCGGTATTGGTTGAGTACCAGAAGGCGCCGCAGGTCACCCGTGACCGCATGTACACCGACACCATGCAGCAGGTGTACACGAACGTCACCAAGGTGCTGGTGGATTCACGTCAGGGCTCCAACTTGCTGTATCTGCCAATCGACAAAATCATGCAGATGTCCGCGCAGGGCGGTGCGGCTGCCGGTGCCGATACCCCGCCGCTCCCAAGCAGCGGTGCAACTGCGCCCACACTGCCCGCCACTGGCTTGCCTCTTGATGCCCGCGCGCGAGATGCTTCCCGCACCCGCGACCGTGAAACCCGCTAAGGAAGATAAAAGTGAATAGAGTTGGACTTATCGTTTCTTCATTGCTGGTGGCCTTGGCGCTGCTCAGTTCCACGCTGTTTGTGGTTGATCAGCGGCAGTTTGGGGTGGTGTATGCGCTGGGCCAGATCAAGGACGTGATCACCGAGCCGGGCCTCAATTTCAAGCTGCCTCCACCGTTCCAGAACGTTTCCTACATCGACAAGCGCCTGCTGACGCTTGAAAGCACTGATTCAGAGCCCATGCTGACGGCCGAGAAGCAGCGTGTCGTCATCGACTGGTACGTGCGCTGGCGCATCACCAACCCGTCAGAGTACATCCGTAACGTCGGCCTGGACGAAAAGGCCGGTGCCAACCAGCTCAATCGGGTTGTTCGCAATGCTTTCCAGGAAGAGATCAACAAGCGCACCGTCAAGGATCTTCTGTCGCTCAAGCGTGAGGCATTGATGGCCGGCGTAAAAAAAGAAGTCTTGCAGGTGGTTAAGGGTGCCAAGCCCTGGGGCGTCGATGTGATCGACGTGCGAATCACCCGCGTCGACTATGTAGAGGCCATTACTGAATCGGTTTACCGCCGCATGGAGGCCGAGCGCAAGCGGGTTGCCAACGAGCTGCGTTCGACCGGTGCCGCCGAAGGCGAAAAAATCCGCGCCGATGCTGACCGGCAGCGCGAAGTCACCATTGCCAATGCTTACCGCGATGCGCAGAAGATCAAAGGTGAGGGCGATGCCGCAGCGGCGAGTGCTTACGCCGAGGCGTTTGGCCGGGATCCGCAATTTGCCCAGTTTTACCGAAGCCTCGACGCCTACAAGGCGAGCTTTGGCAAGAAGAGCGATGTCATGGTGATTGATCCATCGTCCGACTTCTTCAAGGCCATGCGCGGATCCGGTGGCGGCACCTCGGCGCCTGCAAAAAAATAAAAGGCCATGAACGGCACGACCCTCTGGTAAGCGCAGGCTTTCACGGGTATTTGCGTCTGACGGCCTTATCCTGCCGTCGGCCGCTCAAAAAGCGCTCCCAAGCCCGGTAAAATCTGTTTTTTAACAGATCACGAAAATTCAAATGACCGCCTGCTCGTCATCATGGCAATTGCCCGATCAAATTGCCGATGTCCTGCCTTCCGAGGCGCGTCACATCGAAGAGCTGCGCCGCCTGTTTCTGGATACCGCCCGCAGCTATGGCTATGAACTGGTCATGCCGCCCTTGCTGGAGCACCTGGACTCGCTGCTCACCGGTACCGGCGAAGCGCTGGACCTGCAGACCTTCAAGCTGGTCGACCAGTTGTCGGGCCGCACGCTCGGCCTGCGTGCCGACACTACGCCCCAGGTTGCCCGCATCGATGCGCACCTGCTCAACCGCAGCGGCGTGGCCCGTCTTTGTTACTGCGGCCCCGTGTTGCATACCCGTGCAGAGCGCCCGCACGCCACGCGTGAGCCCTTGCAGTTCGGCGCGGAAATTTACGGCCATGCTGGGCTGGAGGCCGATTTCGAAGCCCAGTTACTCGCGCTGGAAGGCCTGAGAGCCGCCGGTGTGAGCGAATTGGCGGTTGACATGGCGGATGTCCGCATCGTCAACAGCCTGCTTGCCGGCGCGACCATCAATGCCTCGACCATGGCGCTCATTCATGCCGCGCTGGCGGCCAAGGATGCGAGTGAGCTCGATAGCCTCACCGCCAGTCTGAATGGCGGTATTTCATCTGCCGCGCGCGAAGGCCTGAAAGCGCTGCTTCAGCTCTACGGCGATGAAAAAGTCCTTGCCGAAGCTGAAAAAGTCCTGCCGCCAGCGCCGGGGGTGCACGAAGCGCTGCAAAATTTGAAGTGGTTGGCCTCCCATGTGGGCGCTGCCAAGGTCGGGATTGACCTGGCGGATCTGCGTGGCTACGCCTATTACAGCGGAATCCGTTTTGCCATTTATGGGCAGGGTGCCGAGCTGGCCCGTGGCGGCCGTTACGACGAGGTCGGTGCGGTGTTTGGCCGCCGCCGACCGGCGGTAGGTTTCAGCCTGGATCTGAAGGAACTGGTCCGCGTCCTGCCACCCCGACCCCTGAAGGCCGCCATTCGCGCGCCTTGGGGGGAAGATGCCGGACTGCACGCGGCCATTGCCCGCCTGCGCGCCGACGGCGAAACGGTGACCTGTGTGCTGCCTGGCCATGAACATGAGGTCAGTGAATTTGACTGTGACCGCGAACTCGCAAAGACGGCCGGCCAATGGGGGGTTCGGCCCCTGAAAAAAGCCGCATAAAGAGCTGCATCAAGGGCCTGCCCCGATGCCTGCTTTCCCCCAACGAACTCTCAACGAGGAATTGAAGATGATCAACAAACAAACCGCAGCTGCGGGTCGCAACGTCGTGGTCGTGGGTACCCAGTGGGGCGACGAAGGCAAGGGCAAGATGGTCGACTGGCTGACCGAAATGTCCCAGGGCGTGGTGCGCTTTCAGGGCGGCCACAATGCCGGCCATACGCTGGTGATCAACGGCGTCAAGACCGCATTGCACCTGATTCCCAGCGGCATCATGCGGCCGGGCGTCAAGTGCTATATCGGCAACGGAGTGGTGCTGTCGGCGGCCAAACTGTTCGAAGAAATTAAAGAGCTTGAGAAGGTCGGTGTGGAAGTGCGTTCCCGCCTGCGCATCAGCGAAGCCTGTCCGCTGATTCTGCCTTTCCACGCCGCGCTGGACAATGCCCGCGAGGCCTATCGCGAGAAGGGTGGAATCGGCAAGATTGGCACCACAGGCCTGGGCATCGGCCCCGCCTACGAAGATAAAATTGCCCGCCGCGCACTGCGTGTGCAAGACCTCAAATATCCCGAGCGCTTTGCCGCCAAGCTGCACGAGTTGCTGGATTTGCACAATTTTGTGCTGACCGGCTATCTGAACGCGCCAGCGATTGACTTTGACACGGTCTATCTGGAGGCGATGCGGCATGCTGAATTGCTAAAACCCATGATGGCCGACGTCTCACGCGAACTCAATGACGCGAACCGTGATGGCGCCAACTTGCTGTTTGAGGGCGCGCAAGGCACCTTGCTCGACGTGGACCACGGCAGCTATCCGTTTGTGACCTCCAGCAACTGCGTGGCCGGCAATGCCGCCGCCGGTGCGGGCGTGGGCCCTGGCATGCTGCATTACATTTTAGGCATTACCAAGGCCTACTGCACCCGTGTCGGGGGCGGGCCGTTCCCGACCGAACTGGACTGGGAAAAACCGGGCACCGTCGGCTACCACCTCAGCACAGTCGGCGCTGAAAAAGGCGTGACCACGGGGCGCAGCCGCCGCTGCGGCTGGTTTGATGGCGCCCTGCTCAAGCGCTCGGCGCAGGTCAATGGCCTGTCAGGTCTGTGCATCACCAAGCTCGACGTGCTCGACGGTATTGATGAATTGAAGCTGTGCACCGGTTATGAACTGGACGGCCAGATCACCGACATCCTGCCCATGGGCGCCGATGACATCGCCCGCTGCAAGCCGATTTACGAAACGCTGCCGGGCTGGAGCCAGAGCACGGTGGGCGTCACGCAATACGACAAGTTGCCCGCCGCAGCGCAGCATTACCTGCGGCGGATTGAAGCGGTCACGGGCGTGCCTATCCACATGATTTCGACCAGCCCGGACCGGGATCACACTATTTTGCTGCGTAACCCCTACGCCGCCTGAGTCCTCCAAACTTTAGTCAAAAAGGTGCCTGGCCCATTCTGGTCAGGCGTAACTAGCTATTAAATCAGGAGTAATTTCATGTTGACCGAAGACGGCAAACATCTCTATGTCAGCTATGACGAATACCACAACCTGATTGAAAAACTGGCGGTCAAGATTCACCAGTCAGACTGGCAGTTCGACACCATCCTGTGCCTGGCGCGCGGCGGCATGCGGCCGGGTGACATTCTTTCGCGCATTTTTGACAAGCCGCTGGCCATCATGTCAACCAGCTCCTACCGCGCCGATTCCGGCACGGTGCAGGGCAAGCTCGACATCGCGCACTTCATCACCACGCCCAAGGGCGAGATTGCCGGAAAAGTACTGCTGGTGGACGACCTGGCCGATTCGGGGAAGACCCTGAATGCAGTGATTCATCAGCTGCGAAATAACTACAAGCCGATTACCGAACTGCGCAGTGCGGTGATCTGGACCAAGGGCGTATCAAGCTTCCAGGCCGACTATTCGGTGGAGCAGCTGCCCACCAATCCCTGGATTCACCAGCCGTTTGAGAGCTACGACAGCCTGCGCCCGGCGCAGCTCCAGGCCAAGTGGAAGGTTTAATTTTTCGGTGAGCCCGGAATGTGCCGAGCCACGGCAACTTGCTACCATTCGCTCATGAGCGATAAAACCACCGATCTGATCCACCACCCTTACCAGCCCCCCGAAGGGTTCGCTGCACCGCAGCCCGGCGTCTTCAAGGCGTCCACCGTCATCTTTCCCAATGTCGCGGCCATGCATACCCGCGACTGGCGAAACAAATCAGGCTACACCTATGGTCTGCATGGCACGCCGACCACCTTCACGCTGGAAGAGCGCCTCTGCGCGCTGGAGGGCGGCCTGCGGTGCGTGCTGGCCTCCAGTGGCCTGAATGCTATTGCGCTGGTGAATATGGCACTGCTCAAAACCGGCGACGAGGTGCTGATTCCAGACAATGTTTACGGTCCCAGCAAGGCGCTGGCCGACGGTGAACTGCTCGCCTGGGGAATCAGCCACCAGT
>DASUIO010000204.1:0-5721 GCA_036279755.1 Polaromonas sp.
ATCAAGGAGGCGACGGGCGACATCGGGCGCGCCCAGTGGCTGATCAAGGAAGTCCCCAAGGGGTTTGCCGTGTATTCGGGCGACGACCCGACTGCCGTGGCCTTGATGCTTTGCGGCGGACAAGGCAACATCAGCGTGACGGCCAACGTCGCGCCCCGGCTCATGCACGAATTGTGTGTGGCCGCGGTGGCGGGCGATGCGAAGCGCGCCATGGAACTGCAGTTCAAGCTGCTGCCCCTGCACAAAAACCTGTTCATAGAAGCCAACCCGATTCCCGTTAAATGGGCCATGACCCGGATGGGTCTTTGCGGCGGCACGCTGCGCCTGCCCATGACGCCGCTTGAGACATCGAACGAAGCGGCCGTGGAAAATGCCCTGCGCACATGCGGCCTGATCTGATTTTTAAGGAAACCAAGTGAAGACATTACCCAAGCGTCCTGCCTTTGTGAAACCCCAACGCGCTGCAACCGTCTCTGCACTGATTGCCATCAGCCTGCTAGCGGGCTGCTCCTCCCTCAACGAAGCGATGCAGGGCGACCGTGTCGATTACAAATCGAGCGGTGCCAAAGCCCCTACGCTGGAGGTGCCTCCCGACCTGACACAGCTCAGCAGCGAAACCCGCTACGTCGTTCCCGGCACGGCCGTCACAGCAAGCAGCTACCAGGTCGCCAAGCCCACCCAAACCGAGCCCACCGCAGCAGTTTCGGTAGGCGACGTACGAATTGAGCGCGCAGGTAACCAGCGCTGGTTGGTGGTTAGCCGACCGGCTGACAAACTCTGGGAGCCCGTGCGTGATTTCTGGCAGGAAAACGGCTTTCTGTTGACCCTGGACCAGTCCAAACTGGGCATCATGGAAACCGACTGGGCCGAAAACCGCGCCAAGATTCCCCAGGACTTTATCCGCCGGACGCTGGGCAAGGTGCTCGATTCGATCTACTCCACCTCAGAGCGAGACAAGTTCCGTACCCGCCTTGAACGCAGGCCAGATGGCGGCACCGAAATTTATGTCAGCCATCGCGGCATGGAAGAAGTAGTTACTGGCGCCAAAAGCGGAAGCGCCGCCTCAGGCGACAGCACGGTCTGGCAGCCTCGCCCCACCGACCCGGAACTGGAGGCCGAGTTTCTGCGCCGCCTGATGGTCAAGCTGGGCGTGACGCAGGAACAGTCCAAAGCACTCGTTGCCGCAGGCGTCGCAAGCAAGCAAACGTCCCGCATCGCCGTGGTGAACAACCTGCCCGTCGTACAGATCGATGAAGGCTTCGAGCGTGCCTGGCGCCGGGTTGGCCTGGCACTGGACCGCACCGGCTTTACGGTCGAGGATCGCGACCGCAGCCAGGGAACGTACTTTGTGCGTTACGTCGAACCCGTGACCAACAAGAGCGAACCCGGCATCTTCAGCAAACTGTTCAGCGGTTCTTCAACCGCACCAGCTCCGCTGAAGTACCGCATCAGCGTCAAGAGCCAGGGTGAAAGCACCACAGTGTCCGTCCTCAATGCCCAGGGCGCGGCAGAATCGTCAGCCAATGCCCAGCGCATTGTTCAGGTGATTGCCGACGACCTGAAGTAAAGGCCGACAATTTTTCAGCTAAATGCCCACTCCCTGACCCGGTGTTAAGGTTTAAAAGCCTCGGCAGTGGCAGTACAGGCAACGCCACGCTGATAGAGGTCGCAGGCCAAAGGCCGGTGCGCCTGCTGGTTGACTGCGGCCTCGGGCTTAAGCAGCTCTCCGTGCGGCTGGCCCAGGCGGGCCTAGCCGATGGCGACATCGACGCCCTCTTTATCACACACGAGCACAGCGACCACATTGGATGTGCGCGCCAGTTTGCCCGGCGCTACCGGGTGCCGGTCTGGATGAGCCGCGGCACCTACGAAGGCATCGGCTCGCCCGACTTCGACGGCCTGCTCAACACCGCGCGCGACGGCGAGTCGATTGACCTGGGTGATTTGCAAATCATGCCTTTTACAGTTCCGCATGATGCCCGCGAACCATTACAGCTGACATGCACGGATGGCGCAGCAAAGCTGGGAATTCTGACTGACCTTGGCCATGCCACGACTCACTTGCTGGCCCATCTGGCGCATTGCGATGCGTTGCTTCTGGAAAGTAACCACGACAGTGAGCTGCTGGCCCAGTCGACCTATCCGCCATTCCTCAAGCGGCGTGTCGGGGGAATGTACGGTCATTTATCCAATATCGCGGCAGGCGCGATAGCCCGCTCGTTGCTTCACGGGGGACTCAAGCATCTGGTAGCGGCCCATCTGAGCGTCCAGAACAACCGACCGGAACTCGCGCGTCAGGCCCTATCTGATGGACTGGGGAGCACCACCGAGCTTGTGATTGCCGACGCCGGTTCAGGCACACCCTGGCTTGCTATTTAGGACTGTTACGGCTACGGGCAAGTTCTCGACTCTTTCAGCGCATATTGCTCTGAAAAGGTCCCAGACATAAAAAAAGCCGCCCGAAGGCGGCTTTTTTTTCAAGCAGAGAATTACTTCACTGCATCTTTGGCAGCGCTGGCAGCTTGGGTCGCTGCGTCAGCGGCACTGGTTGCAGCAGTAGCGGCAGCGCCGGCAGCAGCGGCAGAACCAGCAGCATCGGAGGCGGCACCGGCAGCGGCAGAAGCCTCAGCGGCGGGTGGTGTCACAACCACGACAGGTGGAGGCGTCACGACGACGGGTGCTGCTTCTTCTTTTTTACCGCAAGCAGCCAGGGCAACAGCGGCAACAATAGCTGCTAAAACGAGTGACTTGTTCATTTTTACGATCCTTGATGAATTAAGAAAACAATTTCCGGAAATTGTCAAAAGAAACCCAAACGAAAATTCAAGTTATATTTTGACCGGGGAAAGGACTCGAGCTCTTTCTACCCAGCCGTAAATTATATGCGGGATATTGCAACCCGGAAAACCCTTAGTTAACAAGAATCGCACCAACATCAGCGATGCGTCCCTAAAAACAACACGGCCACCTTACTTAGAGTCCCAGGGTGGTCGCCGGAAACATTGGCGAGCTTTTCAATAGGCGCTCATTCAAGCGCTCTCTCAATGCCACGCGCCTTGCCACTTCAGATCCGGCTATGCCTGTGCAGCGCTGCAGATCCATCCGTTCAAATACCCAGCCAGGTCCCCAAAGGGCACTGGGCATATCGACGGACGGCGTAGAAACGGTGGCACGGCATTCCACGATGTGCGCCCAAGTTCGCCGCCAAGCCACAAAGCGCGCGTGCTTTCGCAGCACCTCATCGTAATTGCTGGTCAGCATCGTGAGCTTGCGGCCGGTTTTGGACCAGTCGTTCAGGGCTTGGGCGACAACACGCTCGCCCAGCGGCCAGTCCTCAAAGCCCGGATCGCACAGAATGATTTCACGCCATCCCTGTATGGCAGCCACAGCAAAAGCCTGGCGAATCAACTCGGTGAACTCGGTGCGGCCGGTGAATCGGCCTTCCAGCAAGGCCGGGGGCACAGCGGGTATTTTTTGAGAATCCATCTGCTTTTTTTCCTTGGGCTTCCCTGATTCCGTGGAATTGGTGCCGTGTGCCTCAGGTGGGGGTACCCGGCGGTTCGGGCTGCTCTTGCCGCAGCCAGCCTGCATCATGCCAGTCGCCCAACAGCGCGATGGCGGACACGCTGGCTTTGCGCAGTTCGCGGACCGAGAGACTGCGCTGGTCGGCCAAGCGCTGCATGAAAGTTGCGTCGGTGCCTTTGGCGCGATAACTTTCGCCGTTGATAAACACGTGGTCGCTGTCATACATCATGCGGGTCCGTGCATCCAGATGAACGCTGGTCTGGCCTGCTTTGGCAGCATCTGGGTCCCAGGCTAGCTGGGGTTCCTCAAACAGGACGGAAGGTTTTGGCTCGGTCATGCATTCACCCAAGGCGCAGCCAATGGCCAGCGGGTCTTCCAGCGCTTCAAGAACGGCTTGCTTTGCGAAGCTCACCAGGCCTGCGGGTAAAGCCGCCGGGGTTGTGGTCGCTGGCTGGCCTGGATCGCGGTACAGGCGCGGCAGGCGCGCCTCGTCTTCGCTGAATTCAGCCAGCCGGTGCAGTAATTCAGCGGCCAGCTCGTTACGGATTGGGACGCGAAAACCAATGGAATAAGTCATGCAATCAGCCGCTTTTCCGTCAGTTCCGATAGCCGCTTCGGCCACGCCATCATGCGCATAGCCTGGCGGCAGATAAAGCATGTCTCCCGCCTCCAATAAAAACTCTTTGTCAGGCTCGAAGTTTTGCAAAATTTTCAGGGGCACATCCGGTTGCAGGGCCAGGTCCTTTTGCCGCCCGATCTTCCAGCGTCTTCGTCCACTGGCTTGCAGCAAAAACACGTCATAACTGTCAAAGTGCGGCCCCACGCCGCCGCCCGTTGTGGCAAACGAAATCATCAGGTCATCAAGCCTGGCATCTGGCACAAAACGAAACTGCTGCAGCAGCGCGTGCGCGCCTGCATCGTGCAGGTCAACCCCCTGCACCAGCAGGGTCCAGCCCTCTTTGCTCAGCGGCGGCAGGCTTCTAGGCGCGATCGGTCCCTGTTTCATGCGCCAACCCTTGGCCTGCTGAACAATCAGGCGGGATTCAACATGCTCGCACCCAGCCAGCTTGCACAGCGCCGTGCGGCTCAATAATGGCCGAAAACCGGGAATGGCCTGGCGCACAAGTAGCGGTTTTTTTTGCCAGTACTGGCGCATGAATTGCGCCGGGCTCAGGCCAGCAAGAAGCACTAGAGGTTGATTTATATCCATGGGACAATTGTCGGATGAAAATCACCCCGCAATGCGTCGTAGCCCTCACATGGACGCTGAAAGATACCCTGGGCGATGTACTGGATGAGTTGGACGAGCCGGTTGAGTTTTTGCTCGGCGGTGATGACTTGCTGGCCAAAATTGAAGAATCCCTGCAAGGTCATCAAGCCGGCGACCAGCTTGAGCTGCATCTGGAGCCCGAACATGCGTTCGGTGACTATGACGAAAACCTGGTTTTTCTTGAGCCACGCGACATTTTCCCGGCCGAACTGGAAGAAGGCATGACCTTCGATGGCGCTGCTCTGCCGGCGGGTACCAGCGGGAACATTCCGCCTGAGCACATTTATACGGTGACGGAAGTCTATCCTGAGCACGTGGTGCTCGACGGCAACCACCCCCTCGCCGGAATAGCCATCCGACTGGCCGCCAGGGTTGAGTCAGTACGCGACGCCACCGAACAGGAAATTGGCCAAGGTTCTCTGGGCACCGGTTTTTTTAAACTGGCGCCCCTCACGCCGGGCAACGACACACTGCACTGATCAGACCTCATTCGCATAAAAAAAGCGGCGCGGCAGTTTTTCTGCAGCGCCGCTTTTACTTTTCAGGCTGCCTTAATAACGGAACAACTGCCCGTTTTCAATTCTCACGCGGTCGCCCATGCGCAATTCGCCGTAGGATGGCACGTCATAGGCACGCGCACTTCCATTGTCAAGCTGGACAGTGACGCGATAGGCCTGGCTGACACTGGGGTTACGGTTCTTCTCAATGGCATTACCGGCAACGGCACCACCCACGGCGCCAAGCACCGTGGCGGCATCGCGTCCGCTACCGCCGCCGATCTGATGACCGATCACCGCGCCGGCCACGCCACCGAGTACCGCGCCAACACCAGAGCTTTGGCCTTGTCCTTGGGTCTGGAGAACTTCAATATTGCTGACACGCCCGTATTCAACGTAGTTGCTTTGTTGATTCTGCGCAGGGTATTG
>DASUIO010000205.1:0-4266 GCA_036279755.1 Polaromonas sp.
ATGACCCGCTGCGCCAGTTGCCCAATGTGCTGCTGACGCCGCACCTGGGTTTTGTCACCGAGCCGGTGTTTCAGCGCTTTGCCACGGGGGTGACCGAGTGCCTGCAGGCCTGGCTGGCTGGGCAGCCGCTGGTCCGGGTGGCGGCTGAAGCCGCCTAGGCGGCCTGCACTGCCTTTAGATCTGCCCGAACTTTTCCATTGCGGTCAGCAGTCCTGCCAGGCAAGCGCGAAAAACATCCGGCTGAGCCCCCTCCCAGCCTCATTTGACCAAGTTGGGCATGAGCGTGCGCGGCAGCCACAGCATCGCGTCCGGCACAAGGATCACGAACACCAGCACGAGAATCATGGGAATGAAAAGTATCAGCGTGTCTCTGACCGCCTCCTTGATCTTGATGCCGCCGATAGTGCAGGCAATCATCAGGCACAGCCCATAGGGCGGCGTCACCAGGCCATACGCAATCGAGATAACACCTATGATCGCAAAATGAATCGGGTGCATGCCGACGCTTGCAGCCAGCGGCGAGAGTATGGTGCCGACGATGATGATCGCCGGAATGGCATCGATGAAGCAGCCGATCACCAGGAAACAGAAGGCCGTGATGAAGCCCACGCTGGTAATGCCGCCGCCCCAACCGGACACCATGTCCACGAAAAGCTGCGGAATATGGAAATACGCGAGCAGCCAGCCGAAGGCCGACGCCGTGCCGATGCAAAACAGCGAGATGGCGGCAAAGCGTCCGGAGTGGTACATGGTTTCGCGCAAATCCCTGATACCCAGGCGCCGGTAGATGAAGATCCCGAGGAGCATGGCGTAGAGCACGGCCACCACCGACGCCTCGGTCGGGGTAAAAAAACCACCAACGATGCCGCCGACAATGATGCCCGGGGTGAGAATCGGCAGAATTGCATTGCCGATAGCCGAGAGGAGTTCCTTCCTGGTGGGCTTGGGGTAGACCGGGTAGTTGCGACGCTTGGCGTAGAGGTAGACCACCACCATGAAGGAAAGGCCCATCAGCGCGCCGGGCAGCACGCCGGCGAGAAACAGGCCGCCGATCGAGACCGAAATGACACCGCCCCACACCACCATCAGTATGCTCGGCGGAATGATGACGCCCATCACCGCCGCACAGGCGACCAGCGCTACGGCGAATTCGATATCGTAGCCCTGCTTTTTCATGGCCGGGATCAGTACACCACCCACGCCGGCCGCTTCAGCGGTGCTTGAGCCGGAGATGCCGGCGAACAGCATGCTCACCAGCACGCTGACATGGCCCAATCCACCCGGCAGCCAGCCGACCAGGGCGCGCGACAAATTGATCAGCTTGTCGGTGATGCCGGCGGCATTCATCAGGTTCGCGGCCAGCATGAAAAAGGGGATCGAGAGCAGCAGAAACGAGTTATACGACTTCAGCATCTCGTTGAGCAGCAGAAACGGCGTCAGCCGGTCATCAATGAAGAATACCGGAACGCAGGCAAGTCCCAGCGCGAATGCGACCGGCACGCGCACGATCACCAGCAGCGCGAACACGCCGAACAGAATCAGGGCGACTTCAGACGGTCCCATATGCGTCACCTTTCGCTTTCTTCATCAGTTGGATGTCGTCGTAGAACTTCTCCAGGGTAAACAGGACCCAGGTGAAACCTGCGACCGGCCAAGCGAGGTGGATAGTGATCATGTTGATGCCTGTCAATTCCGAACTCTGGTCGTAGCCGAACTGCGCAAACCTCCAGCCGAAGCCGAGGAAGATCAGCGCGACCAGGAATATCGCCGCATGCACGACCATGCGGCTCAGCGCCACGCCGGTGGCGGTTTTGGGATGCGGCAGCACATCCACGTCGAAGTGCGTGCCGTCGCGAACGGCGACACTGGCGCCGATCATGATGATCCAGATCAGGCAGAACCGCGCCATCTCCTCGGTCCAGATGTAGTTGGGGACGATATCGGTGAACCGGGCCAGAATCTGCATGGTCACCGGCAGGATCAGTATGGCAATCAGGAACGTCAGCACCCCTTGCAGGCCGAGGTAGAGCCAGTCTATGAATTTTCGCATGAGCTTTCCGTGAATTGGCTGAACGGTGGTCGGCATGAGATGGGTGCGGCGAAGCAAGCGCTTGCGCCGCACCCGGGCGGAAGCGCTATTTGATCGCGTTGATGCGCGCGTAGATGGCGTCGGCGCCGATTTCCTTGGCGTAGGCCGCTAATACCGGCTCCATTGCCTGCTGCAGCTTGTCGCGTTCGTCGAATTTCACCAGCTTGAGCTTGCCGGCTTTCTCCAGCGCCTGGAGCGTCGCCGTGTCTCCGTTCGACTCGAACTGGCGTTCCCAATCGCCCGCCTCGGCCGCCGCTTTGCGAATCGCCGCCTGCAGATCGGCCGGCAGCTTGCGCAAGGCCTTGCCGGAGAAGCAAATCGGCCGGATGCTGATCGCGTGCCTGGTCAGCATCAGGTTCGGGGCCACTTCGTAGAATTTCATCTGCTCCACCCCTGCCGCCTCGTTGTCCCCGGCCTGGATCACTCCGGTCTGAATCCCGTTATAGATCTCGCTATAGGCGATGACGGTCGGCGACATGCCGGCAGCGGAGAAAGTACGGGTCCAGATCGGCGCACCCTGCACCCGGACCTTGAGGCCTTTCAGCTCGGCCATGTTGCGTATCGGCTTGTTGGCGAAAATGTTGCGTACACCGCCACCGCCATAACCGAGCAGCAAGACATCGGCCTTCTGCGCGATCTCATCGGCAATGGGCTTGAGCACGTCCTGGGCGATCACCTTGTTCATTTGATCGTGGTCGCGAAAGACAAAAGGCGCATCAATGAACGGCGCCGCCTTGGCGAAAGTCGCCATGTGCGCCGGGGAAACGATCGCGTAATCGACCGAGATGCCTTGATTCATGTAGGCGAAATAGTCCTTCTCCAGCCCGAGTTCGCTGTTCTTGTGCAGCACGAAGTTAATCGGTTTGCCGTAATACTTCTTCACCAGTTCCTCGAACTTCATCAATCCCTTGGTGAAAGGATGTTCCTCGCTGAACTGCGATGCACCGTGCAGGGTGATCACCTGGGCACTGGCCGGCAGCGCAAGCGCGGCCGCAAATACAGCCCCGGCAATGCTGAACAAAAAACTCTTTCGTTTCATGGTTTCTCCTTTGGTGGGTCACTGGGAATAGAAAACTCAACCGCCTGGATGCGAATATGGCAGACGTTACAGCGCGCGTCATCAGCGTTTTCCCGCAGGCCAGTACGAGCCTCCCCCACGAGGTTGAGCCTGAAGCAGGGTGGCATCGTGCCGCTGGCGGGCAACACCGTCACCTTTGGCACGCAGCTCAAGCTGCGCCCCGGTGAAGCGGCCACCGTGGTGCTGGAGTCCACGGTGTTTGCGGTGGCTTACATACCGTTCATGTTCTGGCTGCTTGGCGTGTCTCAATAGCCGTACAGCTGTGCCGGGTTGTCCACCAGGATTCTGTGGCGTGTCGCATCGTCGTCGGCCCAGTGCAGCATCAAGTCCAGCATGGCCGCGTTTGACGGCACCGGATGGCTGTTCGGGTGCGGCCAGTTGCTGGCCCACAGGCAGCGCTCCGGGTTGGCCTTGACAAGTGCGCGCGCCAGCACGCTCACATCGTCGTAGCGGGGCGGTCCGGCTTTCGATGTGTCATAAGGGGCCGACAGCTTGACCCAGCACCGGCCCGAGTCCAGCAGCCGTAGCAGGGTCTGAAAGCCGGCGTGGTCTGGTTGCACGGGTTCGAGAAACCTGCCGTTGTGATCGATGACCAGGCCACAGGGCAGACGCCTGAGCATGTCCTCGTACAGCGGCAGCTCGCGTCCATCGAGCTGCAGGTCGATGTGCCAGCCCAGCGGCTGTATGCGTGCGGCCATGACCTCAAGTGTGTCCCAGGGCAGCACGCCGCCGGCGAGCATCATGTAGCGTACGCCGCGCACGCCCAGCGTGTGGAGCCGCCGCAACTCGGCCTCGCTCGCGTCCGGACGGACCACGACGATGCCGCGCGCCGCCGCGCCCAGGGCCGCCATCGCTTCCAGCGTACAGGTGTTGTCGAAGCCGTAGCCCGTGGGTTGCACCACGACCATGCGCTGCAGGCCGAGCGCTGCCTGCACCTTCCGGTACTCGGAAACCGGCGCATGCGGCGGTTTGAAGGTAGCCGTGGGTGCGAGTGCGAAGCGGTCCTCGTACACATGCATGTGGCAGTCGCAGGTGCCAGCAGGCGCCTTGAGTGTGGGAGTGTCCAAGGTTTGGTTTCCTTTGTGTGCGGTGTCCATGC
>DASUIO010000206.1:0-7305 GCA_036279755.1 Polaromonas sp.
GCCGGCATGATTTGGGGCAGCAAGCTGGGCGTGCAGTTTTCGCTTACCACCGTGGCCTTGCGCGCGCTGCCGGTGGTCATTCTGGGCGGACTGACCTCGGTGCCCGGCGCCATCATCGGCGGGCTCATCATCGGGGTTGGTGAAAAGCTGTCAGAAGTATTTTTAGGCCCTTATGTGGGTGGCGGTATCGAAATCTGGTTTGCCTATGTGCTGGCCCTGGTGTTTTTGCTGTTCCGACCGCAAGGCTTGTTCGGCGAAAAAATTATTGATCGCGTCTGACCCCACATAAGAAAAGAATCATCATGTTCTACAGAGAAAACGGCCAGTTCAAGACCAGCTATCGCGCCGATCAACAGATATTTCCCGTTACCCAGGACCGCTGGGCGGTGTTGATGCTCATCGCTGCGGCTTTTGTGGTCGTGCCCATGTTGAGCAGCGACTACATGTTTCGGGCTATTTTCATTCCTTTCCTGATCATGTCGTTGGCGGCGCTGGGGGTGAATATCCTGGTCGGTTATTGCGGGCAAATTTCGTTGGGTTCCGGGGCCTTCATGGCCGTTGGCGCCTATGCCGCCTTCAATTTTTTTGTGCGCGTGCCTGGCATGCCCTTGCTTCTCGCTCTGGTCCTGGGCGGCCTGTGTTCCAGTGCGTTCGGTATCTTGTTTGGTTTGCCTAGTTTGCGCGTCAAGGGTCTGTATTTGGCGGTGGCCACGCTGGCCGCCCAATTTTTCAGCGACTGGATGTTCCTGCGCATCAAATGGTTTACCAATGACGCGCCGTCGGGGTCGGTCTCGGTGTCGGCTTTGCAGATATTAGGTTTTGAAATTGAAAGTCCCACCTCCAAGTACCTGCTGTGCCTGTCGATTCTGGTGGTGATGGCGCTGCTGGCCAAGAATCTGGTGCGTAGCGCGATTGGTCGTGAATGGATGGCCATTCGCGATATGGATGTGGCCGCCGCGGTCATTGGAATTCGGCCTATGTATGCCAAGCTCAGTGCTTTTGCGGTGAGTTCTTTCATTATTGGTGTGGCCGGCGCGCTGTGGGGCTTTGTCTATCTGAGCGCCTGGGAACCCGCCGCGTTCTCGGTGGACCTGTCGTTCAAGTTGCTGTTCATGGTCATCATTGGTGGCATGGGCTCCATCATGGGCAGTTTCTTTGGTGCCGCCTTCATCGTGATTTTGCCGATTTTCCTGAACCAGTTCCTGCCCTTGCTGGGTACTGCGGTGGGCGTCCCGATTTCAACGGCCGTGACCTCGCACGCCGAGTTGATCATCTTTGGTGCCTTGATCGTGTGGTTCCTGATTGTCGAACCCCACGGCCTGGCCAAGTTGTGGTCTATTGGCAAGCAGAAGCTGCGCCTTTGGCCCTTCCCTCACTGAGCCAGTTCTTTCGTTGGCCGTGTTTTCGTTCGTTAACCAAAAGGCATGCGAGTGCCGATACTTTAGGAGACTTCCATGAAAATCCGTCACATCGTCCTGGCCAGCGTCATCGCCGCGGCGAGCGCCGGGGCATTCGCCCAGGCCAAGGAGCAATTCTTCCCGCTGCTGTCCTACCGCACGGGTGCCTACGCGCCCAACGGCACGCCCTGGGCCAACGGCAAGCAGGATTACCTCAAGATGGTCATTGCCCGTGATGGCGGCATCAACGGCGTGAAGCTTACCTACGAAGAGTGCGAGACCGCCTACGCAACCGACCGTGGTGTCGAATGCTACGAGCGACTGAAGAGCCGGCCCGGCGTGGCGTTGTTCGACCCCCAGAGTACCGGCATTACTTTTGCCCTGACCGAGAAGGCTCCTGGGGACAAAATTCCCTTGATAACGCTGGGCTATGGCCTGTCGGTCTCCCAGGACGGCATGGCGTTCAAGTGGAACTTTCCCTTGCAGGGCAGCTACTGGACCGGTGCCGACATCCTGATCCAGCACATTGGCAAGAGCCTGGGTGGCCTCGACAAGCTCAAGGGCAAGAAGATCACACTGGTGTACCACGACAGCCCGTTCGGCAAGGAACCGATTCCGCTGCTGCAAGAACGCGCCAAGATGCATGGTTTTGACCTGCAACTGCTGCCCGTCACTGCGCCGGGCGTGGAGCAAAAAGCGACCTGGCTGCAGGTCCGTCAATCCAAGCCCGACTATGTGTTCCTATGGGGCTGGGGCGTCATGAACTCCACGGCCCTCAAAGAAGCGCAGGCCACCGGTTACCCGCGCGACAAGATGTACGGTGTGTGGTGGTCCGGCGCCGAGCCGGACGTGAAGGACGTGGGTGAAGGCGCCAAGGGCTACAACGCGCTGGCGCTCAACACCTCGGGTCAGCAGCCCAAAGTCATGCAGGACATCCTGAAATATGTGCATGCCAAAGGCCAGGGAACCGGACCGAAGGACGAGGTCGGCCAGGTGCTGTACACGCGCGGCGTGATCATCCAGATGCTGAGCATTGAAGCCGTACGCAAGGCCCAGGAGCGCTTTGGCAAAGGCAAGGTCATGACCGGCGAGCAGGTGCGATGGGGCCTGGAAAATCTGGCGCTGGACCAGAAGAAGCTCGATGCGTTGGGTTTTAGCGGTGTGATGCGCCCGCTCAGCACCTCGTGCGCCGACCACATGGGCTCGACCGCAGCGCGTATCGAGACCTGGGACGGCAAGAAGTGGAACATCAGCTCCGATTACATCGAGGCCGATGAACAGATCCTCAAACCCATGATCAAGGCCGGCGCGGACAAGTATCAGGTCGACAAGAAAATGACCCGCCGAACTGCGGCAGATTGCCAGTCCTGAGATTCTTGCGCCAGTGCGCGCTTGCAGTGCCGGTCCGTCCAGCATTGCAAGCTGCGCACTGAAAGGCAAGACCGCGGCTCCCACGAGCCGCCAAATGAAAGAGCAGCTGCGCTGGTCTTTCATTTGGTCACGCTGGAAAATCTATGGACACAAAAAACATCGTTCTCAACGTCAACGGCATCGAGGTCATCTACAACCATGTGATCCTCGTCCTGAAGGGCGTTTCCCTGCAGGTTCCTGAAGGCCGCATCGTCGCCATTCTGGGCGGCAATGGTGCCGGAAAAACCACCACGCTGCGCGCCATCTCCAACCTGCTCCGGGGTGAGCGTGGGGAAGTCACCAAAGGTTCCATCGAGCTGCGCGGCGAGCGCATTGAAAACCTGTCACCAGCAGACCTGGTGCAGCGCGGAGTGGTGCAGGTAATGGAAGGCCGGCATTGTTTTGCCCATCTGACCATTGAGGAAAACCTGCTCACCGGCGCCTACACGCGCAAGAGCAAAAGCGAAGTCGCCGCCAACCTGGAAAAGGTCTACAACTACTTCCCGCGCCTGAAAACCCGGCGCACCTCTCAGGCGGCTTACACCTCCGGTGGCGAGCAGCAGATGTGCGCGATCGGCCGCGCACTCATGGCCAACCCCAGCATGGTGCTGCTCGATGAACCCTCCATGGGCTTGGCGCCGCAGATCGTTGAAGAGGTGTTCAACATCGTCAAAGATCTCAACGAGAAGGAAAAGGTCACCTTCCTGCTGGCCGAGCAAAACACCAACATGGCCCTGAAATACGCCGACTATGGCTACATCATGGAAAGTGGCCGCGTCGTCATGGACGGCATTGCCAGCGATCTGGCCAACAACGAGGACGTGAAGGAGTTTTACCTGGGTGTCGGCGGCGGCGAACGCAAGAGCTTCAAGGACGTGAAAAGCTACAAGCGCCGCAAGCGCTGGTTGGCTTGATAACGTTGAAGGACACCGCCATGACTACATTTTTTGACTCGCTTGAAACCCGCTCACACGCTGAGCGCGAAGCGGACCTGATGGCCGCCCTGTCGCAGCAAATCACCCACGCGCAAGCGCATGCGCCCGCTTTCGCTGCCCTTCTCAAAGGCGTGGACGGCCCTGCCGTTAATTCCCGCGCCGCGCTGGCGCGTCTGCCGGTGACCCGCAAGCATGAATTGCTGGAACGCCAGCAAGCTGCGCGTCAGGTGGGCGGTGACGTCTTTGGCGGCTTCAGTGCGCTGCATTACGGCGCCCACATGCCCCATGTGTTTGCCAGCCCGGGCACGATTTACGAGCCGGAGGGCACGCGCAAGGACTACTGGCGCATGGCGCGGGCCATGTTAGCCGCTGGGTTTCGCCCCGGCCAGCTGATTCACAACAGCTTCAGCTATCACTTTGTCCCCGCCGGCTCCATGATGGAAACCGGTGCGCACGCCTTGGGCTGCACGGTATTTCCGGGCGGCACCGGCCAAACCGAGCAGCAGGTGCAGGCCATGGCGGAGCTCAAGCCTGCGGGTTATATCGGCACGCCGAGTTTCCTGAAAATCATCGTGGAAAAAGCGGCCGAAATGAAGGTGGCGCTGCCCAGCGTGACCCGGGCGCTGGTTTCGGGCGAAGCCTTTCCGCCCAGCCTGCGCGACTGGCTCATCGAGCGCGGCATAGCGGGCTACCAATGCTATGCATCGGCCGATCTGGGGCTGATTGCCTTTGAGACCGAAGCGCGCGAAGGGCTGGTGCTGGATGAAAGCGTGATCGTTGAAATTGTCCGCCCCGGCACGGGTGACCCTGTCGCCGAGGGCGAAGTAGGCGAACTCGTAGTGACCACGCTGAACCCCGACTACCCGCTGATCCGTTTTGGCACAGGCGATCTGTCGGCGGTGTTGCCAGGCACCTGCCCGACCGGGCGTACCAATGCACGCATCAAGGGCTGGATGGGCCGGGCGGATCAGACCGTCAAGGTGCGCGGGATGTTTGTGCATCCGGGCCAGGTGGCGGACATCACCCGGCGTTTCCCCGAAGTGATCAAGGCCCGACTGGTGGTTAGCGGCGAGATGGCCAATGACAGCATGACTTTTCAAGTCGAAACGCTAGGGTCAGAAAACGCCGGAACGGCCCCTGCGGGATTGGACCAGCGAATCAGCGAAGCCATCCGCGATGTCACCAAGCTGCGCGGCACAGTGCAGTTGCTGACCCCCGGCAGTCTGCCCAACGATGGCAAGGTGATTGAGGACGCGCGAAGCTACAAATGAGGCGAAATGAAGCGCCAAGGGGATTGTCCTTACGTAGTTCCCGCGATGCGGCTGCAGTAGGCACCCCCTAAACTCTATCGTTTCAGATCAAGGAGACACTCATGAAACGCCTGTTAGTCCTGGCCGTCGCTGCGACGGCGCTACTTGCCAACGCACAAACCTTTCCGGGCGCCAAGCCCGTCACGCTTGTGGTTCCCTTTTCGGCCGGCGGCCCCACCGACCGCGTGGCACGCGACTTGGCCGAAGCCATGCGCAAATCCATGGGGGGCGGTGCCAATTTTGTAGTGGAGAACGTCAACGGGGCTGGCGGCACCATTGGCGCCACCAAAGTCGCCAAGGCCGCACCTGACGGCCACACGCTGCTGCTCCACCATATCGGGATGGCATCAGCGCCCGCCCTGTACCGCAAGCTGCAGTACAAGCCGCTAGAAGACTTTGAGTACTTGGGCATGATCAACGAAGTGCCCATGACCTTGATTGGCAAACCCCAGCTGGCGGCCAACAACTACCGCGACTTCGAAAACGATATTCGCGCCAATGCGGGAAAACTCAACATTGCGCACGCCGGACTGGGTTCAGCCTCCCACCTGTGCGGCCTGATGTGGCAGTCGGCCATCAAGGCCAAAGACGCCATGACGACCATTCCTTACGGCGGCACTGCGCCGGCCATGAATGCGCTGCTGGGCGGTCAGGTCGACCTGATGTGCGACCAGACCACCAACACCACCGGCCAGATCGAAGCTGGCCGCGTCAAGGCATTTGCCGTGACCACCGCCAAGCCACTGACGGGCAACAAGGTGCTCAAGGACTTGCCCACGCTGCAGGAAATGGGCCTGAAGGGATTTAACCTGACGATCTGGCATGGCCTTTATGCGCCCAAGGGCACGCCACCCGCCGTGCTGGCCCAACTCAATACCGCGCTCAAACTGGCACTGAAAGATCCCGACTTCATCAAGAAGCAGGAAGACCTGGGCGCCGTCGTCGTGACCGACAAGCGGGTCGAGCCCGCCGCACACAAGGCGTTCGTGACGGCAGAGATCGCCAAACTCAAACCCGTGATTGAAGCGGCCGGAAAATTTGCCGACTAGATAGTCTTACATTTTTTGCCAAGCCGCCCGGTGATTGCCGGGCGGCTTTTCTCATCCCCGGATTAACCCTCTTGAAACGTTTGCAAGGGCACGCTATCGTTCTTTTCAGCAGCACGCCAACCCACCGGAGACCATCTTGACGTTTTCCTTTAAACAAAATCGCCGTTCAGCCCTTATCTGCTGTGCGTTATCAGCCATTGTTTTTTCAGCAACTCCTGCTGTAGCCCAAAGCGGCTGGCCAACCAAGTCGGTCAAGATCGTGGTTCCTTTTGCACCTGGCGGCACCACCGACATTCTGGCCCGTGCATTGGCGCCCGAACTGTCCAAGGCCTTCGGCCAGCAGTTTATCGTTGACAACCGCGGCGGGGCAGGCGGCAACATCGGTGCCGACATGGTGGCCAAGTCGGCGCCCGATGGCTATACCCTGCTGATGGGAACGGTCGGAACCCACGGTATCAACAAGTCGCTCTACAGAAAGATGGCTTACGACCCACAAAAAGACTTTGCGCCCATCACCCTGGTCGCTGCGGTGCCGAATGTGATGGTGGTCAACGCCGAGAAGGCCAAGGCAGCGGGCATCAATACCGTGGCTGACTTCATCCGTGTCGCCAAGGCCAGCCCCGGGAAGCTCAACATGGCCTCCAGCGGCAATGGCACCTCCATTCATCTGGCCGGGGAACTGTTCAAGACCATGAGTGGCACCTACATGATCCATTTCCCATATACGGGCTCAGGTCCCGCGCTGATGGGACTGGTGGGCGGCGATATGGATGTGATGTTCGACAACCTGCCGTCCTCGATGCAACTGATCAAATCGGGCAAGCTCAAGGCACTGGCAGTGACCAGCGCGGAGCGCTCTGCGGCCTTACCGGACGTGCCCACGGTAGAGCAGGCGGGCGGCCCCGCACTCAAGGGCTTCGAAGCCAGTTCCTGGTTTGGCCTGCTGGCGCCTGCTGGAACGCCGCCGGACATCGTCAACCGTATCCAGCAGGAAGTCGCCAAGTCACTGAACACCCCTGCCATCAAGGAAAAACTGCTGGCGCAGGGTGCCATTCCCAGTGGCAACACGCCCCAGCAGTTCACCGCCTTCATCAACGCCGAGCACAAGAAGTGGGCCTTGGTGGTGAAGGCGTCCGGCGCCAAAATCGATTGAACCTGGAAACGGCAGTTGGCCGACACGGATCCGTTGCCGCGCTATCGCTCG
>DASUIO010000207.1:0-6431 GCA_036279755.1 Polaromonas sp.
GGTGCGGATCACGATCTTGAGCTGGCTCAGCACGCGCTCGGCTTCTTCCCTGGTGGTGCACAGCACGCTCAGGGCGCCGACGCGCTCGCCGTAGAGGCTGAAGCTCTTGGAAAAAGAGGTTGACACCAGAAAATTGAGGCCGGCGGCTACAAACTTGCCAATAACGGCGCCGTCTTCGGCGATGCCGTGGCCAAAGCCCTGGTAAGCCATGTCCAGGAAGGGAACAAGATTTTTGGCTTTGACAGCTGCAATGACCTCATCCCATTGCGCAGGGGTGATGTCATAGCCGGTCGGGTTGTGGCAGCAGGCGTGCAGCACCACGATGGTGCCGGCTGCAGCGGCATTGAGCGCCGCCAGCATGCCTGCGAAGTTGATGCCGCGACTGGCTGCGTCGTAATACGCATAGTTTTCAACCGTGAACCCGGCGTTGGTGAACAGCGCACGGTGGTTTTCCCAACTCGGGTCACTGATCAACACTTTGGCGCCGGGATTCAGGCGCTTGAGGAAATCGGCACCGACCTTCAAGCCGCCGGTGCCGCCAATTGCCTGAATGGTAGCGACGCGGCCAGCCTTGACGGGCTCGCTGTCGGCACCAAACACCAGGCTTTTGACGGCAGCGTCGTAGGCGGCAATACCATCAATCGGCAGGTAGCCGCGCGCCTTGGGCGTTTCCATCATCTGCTTTTCAGCGGCTTGCACGCATGCCAGCAAGGGCAGCTTGCCGTTGTCGTCGTAATAAACGCCTACGCCCAGGTTGACTTTGGCGGGATTGGGGTCGGCATTGAACTGCTCGTTCAAACCCAGAATCGGGTCACGCGGGGCCATTTCGACAGCGGTAAACAAAGACATGGAATATCCTCAAAAAGTAAAAAATAGCTCGAAATCGGGCTGGGTAACCGGTTGTTTGCCGGGCGTTGCGTCGTTAATGGGGCGATTGAGGGGGTTGCAATTCCCATTTTTGCCCGAATGTCGTATTCTGTTCGGTTGCCCTGAATTTTAGCGGGGCTTTGCCGAGGTTTTTTCGAGGTTTTATGCCAGAAGTTGCAGAAGTTATTACAGAGTCAGAGGTTTTATCCGGCGTCGGCCAGTTCATTCGTTTCCCGAACTCGCCGTTTGAGCTGTTTCAGCCCTATTTGCCGGCGGGCGACCAGCCGCAGGCGATAGAAAAACTGGTGGAGGGCGTCAACGACGGCGAGGTGTTTCAGACCCTGCTGGGGGTGACTGGTTCCGGCAAGACCTACACGATGGCCAATGTCATCGCGCGCCTCGGACGCCCCGCCATTGTGTTTGCGCCTAACAAAACGCTGGCGGCGCAGTTGTACAGCGAGTTTCGCGAATTTTTCCCCAAGAACGCGGTGGAGTACTTTGTCAGTTACTACGATTACTACCAGCCCGAAGCCTATGTGCCGCAGCGCGACCTGTTCATCGAAAAAGATTCCGCCATCAACGAGCATATTGAGCAGATGCGCCTTTCGGCCACCAAGAGCGTGCTGGAACGCCGCGATACGATCATCGTCGGGACCGTCAGCGCGATCTACGGCATTGGTGCGCCAGAGGATTACACGCAGATGCGTTTCATTGCGCGCATTGGCGACAAAATAGGGCAGCGCGACATTATTGCGCGCCTGATTCGCATGCAGTACAGCCGCAACGATCAGGATTTTTCACGGGGAACTTTCAGGGTTCGGGGTGACGTGATCGACATTTTCCCGGCCGAGCATTCGGAACTGGCGCTGCGGATTGAGCTGTTTGATGACGAGATCGAATCCCTGCAGCTGTTTGACCCGCTCACGGGGCGCATTAAGCAGAAAATCCTGCGTTTTGTGGTCTATCCAAAAAGCCACTACGTGACACCGCGCGACAAGGTCATGACGGCCGTTGAAACCATCAAGCTCGAGCTGTCCGAACGCGTAAGCCAGTTTATCGCCAGCGGCAAGCTGGTCGAGGCCCAGCGCATCGAGCAGCGCACCCGGTTCGACCTTGAAATGCTCAGCGAAATCGGCCACTGCAAAGGCATTGAAAACTATACCCGCCACCTCAGTGGCGCACCTCCGGGTTCAGCGCCCTCGACCCTGTGCGACTACCTGCCCAAGGATTCGCTGATGTTTCTCGACGAGAGCCATGTGATGATTGGCCAGCTCAATGCCATGTACAACGGCGACCGGGCGCGCAAAACCACCCTGGTGGAATACGGCTTTCGCCTGCCCAGTGCGCTGGACAATCGGCCGCTCAAGTTTGAAGAGTTCGAATCCAAGATGCGGCAGGCTATTTTTGTATCTGCCACACCGGCTGCCTATGAGCAGGAACATTCCGGGCAGGTGGTGGAACAGGTCGTCAGGCCCACAGGGCTGGTGGATCCGCAGGTGGAGGTACGGCCGGCCACTCATCAAGTCGATGATGTGCTGCAGGAAATACGCATTCGGGTCGACAAGAACGAACGGGTGCTGATCACCACGCTGACCAAACGTATGGCCGAGCAGCTCACCGATTACCTGAGCGAAAACGGCGTGAAGGTGCGCTACCTGCACAGCGATGTGGATACCGTCGAGCGCGTGGAAATTCTTCGTGACTTGAGGCTGGGGACCTTTGACGTGCTGGTGGGCATTAACCTGCTGCGCGAAGGGCTGGATATTCCCGAGGTTTCGCTGGTGGCCATTCTGGACGCCGACAAGGAAGGCTTTTTAAGGTCAGAGCGCAGCCTGATCCAGACCATTGGCCGTGCCGCCAGAAACGTGAACGGCCGCGTCATCCTGTATGCCGACCGCATCACGGACTCCATGAAAAGAGCCATGGGCGAGACCGAGCGTCGCCGCGACAAGCAGATCGCGTTCAACCTCAAGCATGGCATCACCCCGCGCAGCATCGTTAAACGCATCAAGGATCTGATTGACGGCGTATACAGCGAAAAATCCGGCAAGGAAGCTGAAAAACTTGAGCTTCAAAAAGCGCTGGTGGAAGACATGAGCGAGAAAGACATCGCGCGTGAGATCAAGCGGCTTGAAAAGCAGATGGTTGAACACGCGAAAAACCTTGAGTTTGAAAAAGCCGCCAGAGTACGGGATCAATTGCACATTCTGAAAGAGCAGGCGTTCGGCGCGCCAGGTACTGATAATGTTCTGCTGACTCCTGCGGCCGGCTCGAACCAAATTTAGCGTTGCTGCCATTTTTTCGCCGTTGTCGCACCAATCTGGTGCTGCAGAGGGGCCTCATCGGGGTTGAGTCTATGTTTATCGGGGCGTCTACGGTAAAATCATGGGTTGTGCTATACTTGACAAAATCAGTCGGGAATTATCAAGAATAAAAAAAAAGCCCTGCCATAACCGGTCAACTGACCTGGCGGCTGGGGGGAGAGTTCCCTGAAGGTCACAGACTTTCGGGGTGAAAAACGACAGTCAAGCCAACTTTAAGGAGCTTGTTATGCGCCTCACGACCAAAGGCCGCTTTGCGGTCACTGCAATGATCGATTTGGGATTGCGCCAGAATAGTGGCCCGATCACACTGGCTGCAATCAGCCAGCGACAGCAGATTTCCCTGTCTTACCTTGAACAGCTGTTCGGTAAGCTGCGCCGCCATGAGCTGGTGGAGTCTACCCGAGGTCCTGGTGGCGGTTACACGCTGGGCCGTAAAGCCTCCGAAATCACCGTGGCCGACATCATCGTGTCGGTGGATGAGCCGCTCGATGCGACCCAGTGCGGTGGCAAGGAAAACTGCGCGGGTGAAGGCAGCCGCTGCATGACACATGAGCTGTGGGCCTCGCTGAACAGCCGCATGGTGGAGTTTCTGGATTCCGTGACTTTGCAAAAACTGGTGGATGACCAGCTTGCCAAAGGCGTGGTGATTGAGAACACGCCACAAGTGAAAAAAGCCATTTTCGCAGCGCCCGTCGTCAAGCCCATTCGCGTGAATGCGCCGAATTCTGTATTCGCACTGGGTAATGCATTTTCCAAATCCTGATTCGGATTGCATTAACGTCATTTTTTGAACTGCCAGCCAGCCTGTGAATTAAAGATCTAGCCAAATGGATACTCCACATTTCCCCATTTATATGGACTACAGCGCCACGAACCCCTGCGACCCGCGGGTAGTGGACGCCATGATCCCCTGGTTGCGCGAGCATTTCGGCAACCCCGCTTCCCGCAGTCATGCCTGGGGCTGGGAAGCCGAGGCTGCCGTTGAAAAAGCACGCGAGCAGATTGCCGACCTGATTGGCGCCGATCCGCGCGAGATCGTCTGGACCAGTGGTGCGACCGAGTCCAATAATCTGGCCCTCAAGGGTGCCGCCCATTTCTACAAAAGCAAGGGCAAGCACATCATCACGGTCAAGACCGAGCATAAGGCGGTGCTCGACACGTGCCGCGAGTTGGAGCGTCAGGGCTTTGAAGTGACCTATCTGGACGTGCAGGCCGATGGGCTGCTCAATCTGGATGCGTTAAAGGCCGCTATTCGGCCCGACACTATTCTGATCAGCGTCATGTTCGTGAACAACGAAATTGGTGTGATCCAGGACATTTCCGCCATCGGCGCTTTGTGCCGTGAGAAAGGAATAATTTTTCATGTGGATGCCGCACAAGCAACGGGCCGGGTGGACATTGACCTGGCGACATTGCCGGTTGACCTGATGAGCCTGACATCGCACAAGACTTACGGCCCCAAAGGCATAGGAGCCTTGTATGTGCGCCGCAAGCCGCGTGTGCGCCTGGAAGCACAAATGCACGGTGGTGGTCACGAGCGCGGCATGCGTTCTGGCACCTTGCCAACACACCAATGTGTCGGCATGGGCGAGGCCTACCGCATTGCCAAGGCCGAGATGCACGAAGAAAACAAGCGCATCCGGGCTTTGCACGAGCGCATGCTGGCCGGCCTCAAGGATGTTGAGGAGGTGTTCCTGAATGGGCATGCAGAGCAACGCGTGCCCCATAACCTCAACATGAGCTTCAACTTCGTTGAGGGCGAGTCGCTGATCATGGGCATCAAGGGTCTGGCTGTGTCAAGCGGTTCCGCCTGCACTTCTGCCAGCCTGGAGCCCAGCTATGTGCTGCGCGCCTTGGGGCGCAGCGACGAATTGGCGCACAGCAGCCTGCGCATGACAATTGGCCGCTGGACCACCGAAGAAGAGATCGATTACGCCGTCGCAACCATCAAGGAAAACGTGGCCAAGCTGCGTGAACTGTCTCCGCTGTGGGAGATGTTCAAGGAGGGTGTTGACTTGTCCACCATCCAGTGGGCGGCACATTAATAAAACAGGCGTCCGGGTGGCTGGCAATGAGCCATCTGCCAAGCAAACAAAATTCAGGAACTAATCATGGCATACAGCGAAAAAGTGGTGGATCACTACGAAAACCCCCGCAACGTAGGTTCTTTTGAAAAGGGTGACGAAACGGTCGGCACCGGCATGGTCGGTGCACCGGCTTGCGGCGACGTGATGAAGTTGCAGATCAAGGTCAACCCGAGCACAGGCGTGATTGAAGACGCGCGCTTTAAAACCTACGGTTGTGGCTCGGCAATTGCGTCGAGTTCGCTCGTGACCGAGTGGGTCAAGGGCAAAACCCTGGATGAAGCGGCCAGCATTAAAAACAGCGCTATCGCTGAAGAGTTGGCGCTGCCGCCTGTCAAAATTCACTGCTCCATTTTGGCGGAAGACGCCATCAAGGCTGCCGTGAACGACTATAAGCAAAAGCACACGCACTGATTGATTTGTTTGTTTTTTTGAGCGATTTAAATGTCCGTTACTCTTACCGACGCTGCTGCCAGCCATGTGACCCGCTACATCACCAAGCGCGGCAAAGGGGTGGGCGTGCGTTTGGGCGTCAAAACCACTGGATGCTCGGGTCTTGCCTACAAGCTTGAATACGCCGACGAGATAGCACCCGAAGATGTGGTGTTCGAGGACAACGGCGTCAAGGTGTTGGTCGATCCTAAAAGCATGGCCTACATTGACGGCACGAAACTCGACTTTGTACGCGACGGTTTGAACGAAGGCTTCAAGTTCATCAATCCCAATGAGCGTGATCGCTGCGGGTGCGGCGAGTCGTTTCGTGTGTAAAGCTACTGCGCAGCCGCCATGCGTCGTTGCACGGTGCTCGAAATCCTCACGTACCTGAGAGTACGTTCCGGTTTCTGCGCTCCGTGCGCCTAGCCTGACGACTGCTCGCTACGCTTTCCATCACGAAACCCGTTTTTATAGTGCCGTCTCTTCAATCCAACGACTTTGAACTTTTTCGCGTGCCCATGCAGTTTGCACAGGACCGCGCTGTGCTTGATGCACGCTGGAAAGAGTTGCAGCGTGAGGCACACCCAGAAAGGTTTGTGGCTCAGGGTGCCGCCGCCCAGCGCATCGCCATGCAATGGTCTGTGCGCGTCAATGAGGCCTACCAGCGGCTCAAAGACCCCTTGAAGCGGGCCAGCTATTTATGCGAGTTGCACGGTGCGCC
>DASUIO010000208.1:0-8423 GCA_036279755.1 Polaromonas sp.
TCGACAGCGGTGTCAACTTAAACCAATCGGCCTCCTTGAAAGCCGGGGCGGTTCATACCTGACTTCAAACGTGATCGCAGATTACCCTTGCGACAACGCACTTGAGCTTCCTGATTGGAAACGGCCCCTCCCGCCCGTAAATCGGCATGTCTTCGCAATGAACGTTGTGCAGCGGTACGCGCTGTAGTCAACCAGAGAAAGCACCTGAAGACCGGACGGCCAAGCCGCTCTCAGCAAGCTGGAAATCACGCAATTGCACGAAGTGCGGCTCGTCAACCTCGGACGATCAGATGCGTGGGCACCATCTTGCGGATCTCACGCCGCGCGTGGTCGATGAAAGGCTTGAGAACCAGGGTCGAGGAGTTTCTCGGTGAGATGACCATCGAGTAATCGGTCACGATATCTGGCTTGAAGGGGATGAACCTGACCTGGTCACCGGTGTAGCCAGTGGCCGTCAGCGGATCGATGATAGAAATTCCTGCGCCCGCTTCGACTAATCGGATCACGACTGACGAGATTTGCGTTTCGACATTGATCCTTCTGTTCACGCCGTAGGAAAGCATCAAGGAGTCGATCTTCATGCGTGTCTCCATCAGCGGCGCCATGGAGATGAAGCTTTCTCCCTCGAAATCTTCCGGGTTCAGGACCTTGCGGGTCGCCAGTCGATGCCCGACAGGAATCACTCCAACCATCTTGGCCGAAACAAGGGTCTCACTATTGCCATGCCTCGTCGCATGAACGGGCACCATGGCGAATCCCAGATTGCAGCGTCCGCTCTGGACCATATCCAGAACGGTTGAAGAGCTATGCATGTGCATTGTGATCAAGGTCTCTGGACGCTCCAGGCTGAAGTTGGCGATGGCGCGTGGCAGGAAGGACAAGGCCATGTTGGGGGCCGCGGCGATCTCCAGGTGGCCCAGCTTCAGTGCCTTGATGCCGCTTGCCGCATTCGCGATCCGCTCGATCCCCATCAATGACTGATTGACGTCGGCAAAAAGCAGTGTGGCCTCTGGCGTTGGAGCGAGGCGTCCCTTGTCTCGGGTAAACAGCGCAATCGCGATGCGCTGCTCCAGGTCGGCAATCAGGCGGGTGACGACGGGTTGAGTCACCCCAAGCATCTCGGCGGCACCGGTGACGGTCCTGCGCACCATGACCGCCCGAAAAGCCTCCAAGTGGCGCAGCGTGATTTTCATGCTCATAGTATTTAGACATGGTTTTATTGCAAGATGCTATTTTAATGACATTTTCTAGATAAAAAGTTCAATAAAAACAATGATTTAGCATCGAAACAAAGAGGTATTGCATAAAAACATTGACTATGGTTTTTACCCTGGCGACCTGAGGTGATCTTGCTTACGATGAAGGCTGTGTTGAAGCAAACGTCAGACGGTTCGCAGCCATCGCAACTCACCTCTCGGTCAATGAACCCTCATTTCCATTCACCCCAGGCGATCCACTTGACGGCGCTGCTGAACCCTGGTGGTTCTGGCACTGCGGGGACCGCGCGCAGCCTGCGCATCGCCCCGAAGAAGAAAGGTCTTTGAACATGCAGCGTGAATACGACGTGATCGTTGCGGGCGCCGGAATCGTGGGCGCCTCCATTGCATACGGCCTGGCCGGGTACGACAAGCGGGTCTTGATGCTCGATGGGGCCGACAGGGACTACCGGGCGGCAAAGGCCAACTTCGGCTTGGTCTGGGTCCAAGGAAAGGGTTACCGCTACCCCGAGTACCACCGGCTGTCGGCGGCGGCAGCTGATGCATGGCCGGAGTTTGCTGCGGGACTGGAGGCAGAGACGGGAATTTCACTTGACTACCAAACCGGCTCCGGTCTGAAGTTCTGCCTGAGCGACGACGAGTTGTCTGCTCGCGCCAAGATGCTGGATGCTTGGGAAGCTGAGACGCCAGAACTGGCCCCCTCCGTGCGGATTCTTGATCGCAGCGAACTGGCGCGTCGTTACCCCACCATGCGACTCGGCCCTGACGTCGTGGGCGCGAGCCTGGGGGAGCAGGACGGTCAGGCGAACCCGCTTCGACTCCTGGCTGCGCTCCATGCCGCCTTCCAGCGCCGGGGCGGCATGGTGCGCAACGGGCACCCTGTGACCTCGATCAAGCCCTTGGCAGGCGGCGGCTTTGAGGTTAAGACCAGTGAGCAAACGGCCCGAGCCGAACGTGTCGTGATCGCTGCCGGCCTTGGGTCGGTGGCGCTCGGGAGAATGATCGGACTGGACGTCCCCTTGCATCCCGAGCGAGGACAGATCCTCGTGACCGAGCGCCTGGCGCCTGTCCTGCCTGTACCCGCAAGCGGGCTGCGTCAAACCGGCGAGGGCACAGTGATGATCGGCGTGACTCAGGAGGACGTGGGGTATGACCTAAGTACCACTTCCGCCGCAGCTGTGAGGATGACCCGAAAAGCACTTCGCATCCTCCCTGAATTGGGCAAAGCGCGCCTGGTGCGCCAATGGTCCTGCCTGCGAGTGATGACGCCGGATGGGTACCCCGTCTATGCCAGCTCCCAGATGTACCCAGGCGCGGAGATCGCAACTTGCCACTCTGGGGTGACGCTCGCGTCATTCCACGCTGGCCCCTACGCGCAGGCACTGGCCAGCGGCCGTCATCTCCAGACTCTCAATGCCTTTCCTCTCGAGCGATTCAATGTTTCGAAAAATCAGTCCCCCCAGCACACCACCGCTGACGCTCTCCATTGATGGGAAGTCAGTCACTGCCGAGCGCGGTGAAACGGTGGCATCCGTGATGATGCGTCAGGCGGATCCCAGCTGCCGCCACACGCCCGTTCACGGCAGTTCGCGTGCACCGTTTTGCATGATGGGCGTGTGCTTCGACTGCCTGGCAATCGTCGACGGTGCGTCGTCAACCCAGACCTGTCTGGTCCCGGTCGCCGAAGGCATGTGCGTTGAGCGTCAACTCGGCCGGCCGAAGGTGGCGTCATGAGATCCTTTAATGCGGTGGTGGTGGGCGCGGGCCCGGCCGGAATGAGCGCAGCGATTGGACTGCGGGCTCAGGGCCTGTCCGTTCTGGTCGTGGACGAGCAGCCGACGCCTGGCGGGCAGATCTGGCGTGCAGTGGAGGCGGTGGCACCGACAACAACTGGCGCCCTGTTGGGCAAGGAGTACCTTGCCGGTGCTGATCTCGCCTCGCGCTTTCGATCCTGTGGCGCCAGCTATGAGCCTGAGACCAGGGTTTGGCAGGTTGAGCCCGAATGGAAGGTCTACATGACCCGCAGCGGTCAGGCGGAATCGGTGGCCGCCGGCCACGTGATCTTGACAATGGGCGCGCAGGAGCGACCCGCGCCATTCCCGGGTTGGACTTTGCCTGGTGTCATGACCGTCGGATCGGCCCAGATTCTGCTCAAGACATCGCGACAAATCCCCTCGGAGCCCGTCTGGGTCGTTGGCAGCGGGCCACTACCCCTGCTTTACATGGCTCAATTGGTCCGAGCTGGCGGCAAGATCGCCGGGTGGTTGGATACGTCGCCCGCTGGCGGCTGGCGCCGTGCGTTGCCCTGGATCGGTGCGGCCATGGCCAGCTCTAAGGACCTCCTCAAGGGGTTGACCTGGATGCGGGAAATTCAAGCCGCCGGAGTCAAGCGCGTGCGCGGCGTCACGGCTGTCCGTGCCCTGGGCCAGGATCGCCTGCAGGAGATTGAATACATCCAGGCCAATGGCAAAACCATGCGCGTGCCGGCCAGCTTGCTTCTGTCCCATGAAGGCGTCGTGCCTTCGATTCACATGACGCAGGCGCTCGGGTGTGCTCACGAGTGGAGCTCGCAGCAGGCGTGTCTGGCGCCGGTTCTCGACGAATGGGGGCAAACCGACAAGCCAGGCATTTACGTGGCTGGCGACGGCGCCGGGATTGGCGGCGCCTATGCAGCCTGTGTACGCGGGGAGCTGGTGGCGCTTGGAGTAGCTCAGCGAGCTGGCCGCCTGTCGGGAGAGGCAGCGTCGGTGCAAGCGGCCCCCCTTCGCGAAAAACTGAAGAAGTTATTGCGACTGCGCCCCATGCTGGACGCCCTGTACCCACCGCGCGCAAACATCGCCACGCCAACCGACGACACCATCGTCTGCCGGTGCGAGGAACTAACGGCCGGCGACATCCGCAAAGCCGCTGCCATCGGTCAGCCCGGTCCGAACCAGCTTAAGGCATATACCCGTGCGGGCATGGGACCCTGCCAAGGCCGTCAATGCGGCTACACCGTCGCGCACATCCTTGCCCAGGAGCAAGGCCGAACGGTCGCCGAGGTGGGGTTTTATCGCATCCGGCCGCCGCTCAAGCCGGTGACGCTTGCGGAACTGGCAACGTTGAACATCGACGAGCAATAGGCATGAACACGGCAAACCACGTGGTCGTCTCAGTGAGGGCCTGCTGCACAGGCCCAAGGCTTCAGGGCGGGTAACAAGACAAGAGGGGCTTGTCCCTCACCATTCGTAAAGGAAATATTTATGCGACTGAACATCTCGACCATGCGACGTAAGAGCGCCTTGCTGGCACTTTGCTTCGCCGGTACGCTCCAGACGGTGCACGCGGCGTACCCTGAAAAGCCCGTCCGATGGATCATCCCGGGGGCTGCGGGCGGCGCGGCCGATGCCACCGCCCGCATCGTTGCCAATGCGGTGAGCGCGCGCTGGGGACAGCCGATCGTCATCGATAACCGTCCGGGGGCCACCGGGACGATCGCCAATGACGCGACGGCGAAAGCCACACCGGACGGTTACACCTTGGGTCAGGCGACCATGTCGACCTACGTGATGTCCAACCATGTGCTTCCCCGCCTTCCCTACAAACCCGCAGAAGATTTCACCAACATCGCCAAGCTGTGCACCAGCCCTTACCTCCTGGGGGTGACGCAGAGCCTGCCGGTGAACTCGGTGTCCGAACTGGTCGCCCGCGCCAAGGCCCGGCCCACCGAGTTGAACTATGGTTCCTCCGGTAACGGATCAGCCCTGCATGTGGCGACGGAGCTTTTCCGCTCGAGCGCGGG
Organism: Polaromonas sp.; assembly: GCA_036279755.1. GTDB lineage: Bacteria > Pseudomonadota > Gammaproteobacteria > Burkholderiales > Burkholderiaceae_C > Polaromonas. Next base: position 4,999 of record DASUIO010000208.1, read on the forward strand.
CATCAAGATCACCCACGTGCCCTACAAGAGCGTTCCGGCATCGGAGATGGACCTGATTGGCGGCCAGATCCAAATGATGATCGGCAACTTCGCCACGATGGCCACCCATGTGCAGTCCGGCAAGATTCGTGCGCTCGCCATCACCAGCCCAAAGCGCTCGCCCCTGTTGCCCAACGTGCCGACGATGGCCGAAGCCGGCATTCCTGCCGCCGAGCTCACGACCTGGATTGGCGTGATGGCGCCTGCGAAGCTGCCGCCTGCCGTTGCCAAGAAGATCCATGAGGAGTTCACTGCCGCAGTGAAGGACCCGAAGGTCATCAAACAGCTTGCCGATATCGGGTGCGATGTCGACCCGACGACTATGGAAAACTTCGACCGCCTGGTCCAGTCGGAAAACGCGCGCTGGGGCGCCGTTGTCCGTCAAAACAACATCACAGCAGACTGATGCAGGCAAGTCGGGGGCCCCATCATCTCCCGCTGCCGCTGTTTTCATCCGGGGCACGGCACACGGCGCTGGCTCGGGATTTTCTTGTGCCGCTCGGTGGGTGAATCCCTAAAAGCCGAAAGGGCTGAGCGTATGCGAAATGAAGATGGAAGAAAAGTGAATCGGATCAAAGTCGGAATTGTAGGTGCCGGGGGCATTGGCTTGGCGAGTGCGGCCTGGGCCGCCCATCGCGGTCATGGGGTTTCAGTGTGGGCACCTAGCGGTAGCGCAAATGCGCTGCGAAACGAGCCGTTGAGCGCGACGGGCGCATTGGAAACGACGCTTGCCGTGGGGGCCTCCGATAGCGCGCAGACGCTGGCGGATCAGGCCGACGTGATCCTGATTGCTGTTCCACTCAATGCCCATAAGGCAGTGATGGACGCACTGTTGCCGAATCTGCGTTCCGGACATCTGGTGATTGTCAGCTCAATGGGGTCGTTGTCGTCGCTGTACTTGTATGAGCGCGCCGTCGCGCGCGGCATTGACCTTTGTGTTGCGAGCTTCGGCACGACCGCCCTCACGGCGCGGCGCAAGGGGCCGACTCAGGTGAACATCATGACTCGGCGCAGCCAGGTCGCGATCTCCTGTCTGCCACAAACTGCCGCACCTCAGGCGCTCGCTGTTTGTGAGGCGCTGTTTGGCGACGGGTTCAACGTGGAAGAAGACCCGCTTGTCTCAAGCCTTGCGAATACCAGCGCTATCACACACGTGCCGCTCGCATTGTTCAATTGGACGAGGATTGAGCGAGCTGAAAACTGGCCCCAGTATCACTACATGACGCCTCGCGTGTCCTGCGCCATTGAGGCCATCGACGCTGAGCGCCTGGCCGTTGCCGGTGCATTCGGTATCGAGGTGCGCAGCGTCAAGAAACACTTCTCGCAATCGTTCAAGGCCGAAGGGGAGCGTCTAGAGGACATCGCCGCCGAGCTGCATAAGAAGCGTGGCGGACCGCCCGGGCCAACCCGGATCGATACCCGATACCTGTCGGAAGACGTGCCATTTGGGCTCGTATTCCTCCTGGCACTTGGACGTGTGGCCAACGTCAAGATGCCCTACACGCAGGCCATGATCAGCATGGCAGAACTGATCGTTGGAGAGGATTTTCTAGCGGGCAATGATTTGGTCGATCATCTGGAACTCGCATCCTCGTCCGTCGAAGGACTCCTGTCTCGTGTGCGAGTCTCTAGCGTCGTAATTTGAATTCATTGTCGGGGGAATGCCGTGGTACTCAAGTTGAGACAAATCGAGGCGTTCCGCTCCGTCATGCGCGAGGGAAGCATGGTGCGCGCCAGTTCGGCGATGGCGATCACGCAACCCGCTATCAGCTACCTGATCAGTGGTCTCGAAAAAGAGGTGGGGTTCGAGCTTTTCAGTCGACGCGGTGGCAAGCTGACACCGACGCCGGAGGCTCTGCAACTCATGGCAGAGGTCAACAGGCTCTACGACGGCCTGGATGGCATCAAGGCTGCCGCGCAACAGATCGCCAACCATGAGCGGGCTACTGTTCGCGTCCTCCTCACACAGGCTCTTGCGAGCGGCCGCATCATGAATGCGATCGGGCAATTTGCAGTCGCGCATCCGGGGCTAAAACTGGATGTCGATGTGGACCATCGGCTGACCATCATGCATCGGATCAGCTCTGCCCAAGCGGATTTGGGTATTCTTTCGTTGCCGCCGGTAATGGAAGGCGCTATTGCGACGAAGCTATTCGACAGCGAGCTCCTGTGTGTCGCGTCCGCGCCTGGCTTCCTTCATGGCGGAGTGAATGTCTCGCCCGCTGACCTCGATGGCATACCTGTCGTCGGGATCAAACCTGGGGGCGTGATCCGGCCGATGGTCGAAAACTGGTTTGCCACGGCGGGCGTCAGTCCAAAGTTCGTGATTGAGGTCGGTGATGCGGGGGCTGCCATCGAGCTGGTTCGTGCTGGCCTGGGTGTAACGATCGTCACCAGCATCAGCTTGCCTGAACATCAACGGGCAGGTCTGATTACGCTACCTCTCGATCCCATACAAAATTTTGAAATCGGAGCCATTGTTCCGTTGATGCAGCACCCGAATCGAGCGGCGCAAGCCCTTGTCGAATCCCTTCGGGTCAGCCTAAAAAACTAGCCTGTGCCGGCAGATAGGACTGCCCTATCAAAGGGACTTATAGACCGGCCGGATCTTTTGATGGGCTTATTTCACGGCTTCGAAAGACAATCGATTCGGCTTCCAAGTCCACTGAAATTACCCCAAAAAAGCAGTTGGTTGCGGCATAAAGGGTGACATCAGCGGGGTGTCCAAATGAATCGGAGAAATGAATGAATCGGTATCTCAAAAATCTTCTGGGAATTTGCATAGCTGTTGGCGCCGTCTTTAGCGCACATGCGCAATGGCCGGATCGCGCCATCAAGATCGTGGTGCCTTACCCAGCAGCAAACTCCTCAGACGTTGCAGCTCGACTGATCGGTGAAAAACTGGCAGCGCAGCTTGGTCAACCGGTGATCGTCGAAAACCGTGCGGGTGCAAGCGGGACACTCGGCACCGCCTATGCGGCCAAACAGCCTGCAGACGGTTACACCCTGGCCATCGGTGCGCCCGGCCCCCTCAGTGTTGGTCCCTGGACAACTGTGAGACCCCTCCCGTATGACCCGGTTAACGATTTCGTGGTGGTCGGCGCCATCGCCTGGGCACCGCAGGTGCTCGTCGCGAAAAAGGACCTGCCTGTCAAGAACTTCCAGGAGTTTCTGGCCTACGCCAAGAAGCCCGGCGCCACACTGAGTTATGGCTCATCCGGCGTGGGAACGGTGCCGCAACTCATCGTGGCCCAAATGCTGAAGCAAACGGGTGTCAAGGCCGAACACGTCCCCTACCGAGGCGGTGCGCCGGCAATCACTGATCTGCGAGGCGGCGTCATCGACTTCATGTCGGACACCGTGCCCGTTGTGAGGGGCATGATTGC
>DASUIO010000209.1:0-2837 GCA_036279755.1 Polaromonas sp.
AGGCCAGGAAGTGGGTGCATTGCATTTAACCAGCGAGCGGGCCAGCTGGCCGCTTGCGCTGTCCAGGGCCGAGCATTGGGTCGGGCCTGGCTGGGCACTGGCCGGGGATGCGGCGCACACCGTGCATCCACTGTCCGGGCAGGGCCTGAATCTGGGCTTGGCCGATGCGGTTTGCCTCGCCGAGGTGATTGCGCAGCGCGAATACTGGCGCGGGCTCGGCGATGAAAAGCTGCTGCGCCGCTATGAGCGGGCGCGCAAGGCCGATGTGGCAGCCATGGGCGCGGTGACCGATGGGCTGCACAACCTCTTTGCGCAGACAGCTGGCCCGTGGCAGGCTTTGCGCAACTGGGGCATGAAAGGGTTTGCCCGCAGCAACCTGCTCAAGCGCTGGGTAGCGCGCCAGGCTGCAGGACTGTGAATTATTGGAAAAGTTGTTGAAAAAACCAGGAATGAAAATGAAATTATTGAAACCGATCGTCCTGCTCAGCCTGTTGGCCTGCAGCTTGGGCGCTGCCTTTGCGCAGGAAGCCGCGATACGCAAAAATCTGGCGGAACGCCTGCCCAGCTTTGCCAGGATCGAAGAAGTCAGCAAAACGCCGATGAACGGCCTGTACGAGATCCGCGTCAATGGCAGCGATATTTTTTATACCGATGGCGAAGGTAACTTTCTGATCCAGGGCAACCTGTTTGATACCAAGGCCAAGCGCAACTTGACTGAAGAGCGCATTGAAAAACTCAGCGCGATTGACTTTGATGCCTTGCCCTTCAAGGATGCATTTACCGTGGTGCGTGGCAATGGCAAACGCAAGCTGGCCGTGTTTGAAGACCCCAACTGCGGTTATTGCAAACGCTTTGAACGTGATTTGCAAAAAGTGAACGATGTGACGATTCACACCTTTCTTGTTCCCATCCTGAGCCCGGACTCGGCCGAAAAGTCCAGGAACATCTGGTGCGCCAAAGACAAGGGCAAGGCCTGGCTCGACTGGATGATTCGCGACCAACCGGCTGCCAAGGCCAGCTGCGACACGACCGCACTGGAGCGCAACCTGGACTTCGGCAAGAAACACAAGATCACCGGTACCCCCACGGTGTTTTTTGCCGACGGTTCACGTGTTCCAGGCGCCCTCAGCGCCCAGCAGGTCGAGAAATTGCTGGCTACCGCCAAAGCCCAGTAGGCACTGGCGACGCGGTATTTTTTGTTAGATTAGCCATGCAGCCCGTATAGGATGGGCGCTAACAACTTCTTTTTTATAGCAAAACCAGGGCACTGTTTCGGAGCCAGACGGCCAACTTTGACCGATGCTGATGCAGGCCTGGAGTATTCTTTGTCCAAGATGCCAGGCCCAAACCGCAATACCCCCACCCCCCTTCACTACCGCATTGAGATAGGCGAGCTGCACGCCCATCTGTTTCGCGTCACCCTCACGATTGCGCGGCCTGCGGCGCTGCAGCGAGTTTCATTGCCCGTGTGGATACCGGGCAGCTACCTGGTCCGCGAGTTTTCCAAAAACCTGCAGGGCTTGCGGGCCCACCAAGGCGCCCGCACGCAGGTTCCTTGTGAGCAACTGGACAAATGCAGCTGGCAAATTCAGTGCACCCCCGCCAAGGCACTGGTGCTGAGCTACCAGGTCTATGCCCATGACAACTCCGTTCGCACGGCCTGGCTGGATGCGCACCGCGGCTTTTTCAACGGCACCAGCCTGTGCCTCCAGGTGGAAGGCCAGGAAAAATCACCGCATACGCTGGAACTGCCGGTGCCGGAGCCCAAAACCGTGACGGGGTGGTCGGTCGCCACCGGTTTGACGGCCCAAAAAGTCAACAAGCACGGATTTGGCACCTATGTGGCGGCCGATTACGACGAACTGATCGACTGCCCCGTGGAAATGGGCGCGTTCTGGAGCGGCACCTTTAGCGCGCGGGGTGTGCCGCACCGCTTTGTGGTGGCGGGTGCCGCCGCCTGCTTCGACGGCCCCCGGTTGCTGGCCGATACCCAAAAGATTTGCGAGACGGAAATTGGCTTCTGGCATGGCCACAAAAAGCCGCCCTATAAAAATTACCTGTTCATGCTCAACGCCGTGGACGAGGACTATGGCGGCCTGGAGCACCGCAACTCCACCGCGCTGATCTGCCACCGCAAAGACCTGCCGCGCATCGGTGAGTCCAAAACTGCCGAGGGCTACACCACGCTGCGCGGCCTCATCAGCCACGAGTATTTCCACACCTGGAACGTCAAGCGCCTGCGTCCTGCGGAGTTTGAAAGCTACCGCTACGAGCGCGAAAACTATACTGAACTGCTGTGGTTCTTTGAGGGCTTCACCAGTTATTACGACGACCTGTTGCTGCGCCGCGCCGGGCTGCTGGACAACGCGGGCTATTTGAAACTACTCAACAAAACCATCAACCAGGTCATGCAGACGCCGGGGCGGCTGGTGCAGTCGGTGGCCCAGGCCAGCTTTGACGCCTGGGTGAAATACTACCGGCCCGATGAAAACACGCCCAACGCCACGGTGAGCTACTACACCAAGGGCGCGCTGGTGGCGCTGTGTTTTGACCTGACGTTGCGTAGCGAGGGCCGCGCTGGCCCTGGCGCAACGCTGGACGATGTGATGCGCGCCCTTTGGCTGCGCTGCAAGGCCGGCCCCCTGCGCGAAGCGGATGTGGCCGAGGCGCTCAAGGCAGCGGGCCTGCGCTCATACGCGTCTGAGCTGGCGCGCTGGGTGCATGGCCGGGATCAGCTTCCGCTCAAGGAATTGCTGCAGCATCATGGTGTGGCCGTGCTGGAAGAACCCGCACAGCTGGCGCATCGACTGGGCCTGCGCGTCAGCGAAAGCCAGGGC
>DASUIO010000210.1:0-5491 GCA_036279755.1 Polaromonas sp.
ACGAATTTGCAATCTCGCACTACCCAAGGAGTTATCCGTGAATACGAAGTTCAAGAAGAAACTGCTCACCGCGCTGATCACCGGCATATTGATGCCCATGGCGGCCCAGGCCGCCGAGGCTGACCTGCTCAAGAAAATCGAGGCGCTGGCCGAGCAGATCGAGGTCCTGAAGAACCAGGTCAAGGCCAACGACGAAAAGGCGACCAAGGCCGTCGAGCAGAGCGTCGCAGCAAAACCGGACAGCGGCGCCGTCGCCGACCTCAAGAGCCAGGTCAAGAGACTCGAAGACAAGTCGCTCAGCAAATGGTTGACCGTGGGCGGCGATTTTCATGCCCGCTACGACTACATGAAGGGCGAGACCAAGACCTTTACCGATGTCAACGCCACCTTTGCCAACGCCCAGAACGCTCTGCAGACCAGCTTCTTCGCCAATCCCACGCCGGCGACCGGAGGCATGCTCACCGGCCTGATGGGCTTCGCTCAGGGGATGAACGGTGTTCAAACCTATGACCAGGCGAACACCTTCCTCGCCAACAATGCCGCTATGGCTGGGGCCCTGAACAACTTCGCTGCCACGGTGCCGGCCTACAAGCCTAAAAACAACAGCCTGTTCACCAACCGCTTCAACCTCGATATCGGCGCCAAGGCCACCGAGGACGTGAGCGTCAATGCCCGCTTGGCGATGTACAAGGTGTTCGGTGCCCAGGACGATGCGGCCGTCACCAACGCTGGTGCCGCGCCCTTCTTCGCCGATCGCGTCGGCGTTTTCGACGGCACGCTCAGCCACGTTCCGTCGAGCAGCGCTCTCAACGTGGACCGTGTCTACGCCACCTGGAGCAACATTGCCGACAAGGACCTCTGGTTCTCGATCGGCCGCCGCCCATCGACCGGCGGGGCGCCGGGCAATCTCAAACTGAACGAACCCCTGCGTCCCGGCAAAGGCGGCACGCCTTCGCTGCTGGTGGACTACGCCTTTGACGGCATGACTGTCGGCTACGCCCCGGAAATTGACGCCCTGCCCGGCGCCTACGCCAAGCTATGCTACGGTCGCGGCTTCGAAAGCGGTTTCCGCAACACACCGGCCAATTCGTTGGCCGACACCAACATGCTCGGCATCGCCCTGGTTCCCATCGACACCGATCCTCTGCGTGTCTGGCTGCAATGGAACCGCGGCATGAACATCTTCGACGCACCGACGATGAACAACACCTACTTCGGCAACACCAGGGCCAAAGCCGACCTCGGCGACATCGACTGGCTGGGTGCAGGCTTCATGAGCACCTTCAAGAAAGTCGGTAGCGGCGATCTGCAGCTCTACGGCGATGTGGGCGTCAGCATCACGCACCCCAGCAACAATGTTTCTTCACAGTTCGGCTTCCAGGGCCTGATGACCGGTGCGTTCTTCCAGCCCGAGGCACCGACCAGCAAGCATGGTGCGGCGGTCGCTCTGGGCATGCGCTACGACCTGCCCTCGAAGACCAAGCTGGGCTTTGAGTTCAACCATGGCTCGAAGAACTGGATCACCTTTGCACCGGCCGCCGACGACATGTGGACGGCCAAGGCGGGCACGCGCGGCGAAGTCTACGAGGCCTACATGATCCAGGAACTCGATGTCAAGCCGATCTCTTCCTACTTCAGCCGCGCCTTCTTCCGCCTGGGGGTGCAACACTACAACTTCAAGTACACAGGCAGCAACAACTGGGTCGGCGCCCCGGTCGAGATTTCCACTGTCAATGGCCAGCTGATGGCCACGACACCACTGAAGAGCGCCACCAACCTGTACGCAACCTTTGATGTCAAATTTTGATTCTCTTCATTTATCGGCGAGCGAGCGACCACTCGTTCGCCGATCACAAAATCTTGTTTAGGAGTACCTTGTGAAAACGAAACTTTCCACCCTCATGATCACCGCCGCGCTGGCCTTGTCGTCGGCAGCCTTCGTGGGCAACGCCTTCGCGGAAGAAGGCAAGATGGTCGGACCCGTGACCAGCATCAAGCTGGCCGCCGACGGCAAATCGGCGGCCGTCATCCTCAAGGATGCCAAGTCCGGTGAGTTGGCCACGCTCACTATCACCGATGACCTGACGCTGGATAAACTCAAGGACAAGCGCATCTCCGAAGGCGACGAAATCCGCGCACGCTGGGAGAAAGACGGCAAGAACACCAGCAAGTCTTTCAAGAAGACAGCGGGCTGCTGAGCGCGCAGAACTCATCCTGACCCGCCGTGTTTTCGTACGGCGGGTTGACGCTGGCTGGTCAGCCTGTCATTTTCGCTTTAAAAAAAGGTCAAACTTTGGAGAGGTGTCAATCATGGGAAATTTCCGTTTAACAACAGTTGCAGTCGGCGTTGCACTGGGCCTGGGCTTCGCCTCGGCAGCCATTGCCGACGAGATGACCGGAAGCGTCAAGGCGGTCTCCAATCCGGCCCGCACCATCGCGGTCGAGGTCGCGAACAAGGGGGTGGTTGTTTTTAAGTTTGACGCGGCGACGCAGTACAAAAATACCGCTTCGGCCAAAGACATCATCCGGGATGAGGTGGTCACGGTTGATTTTTCCCGGGCTGGACCGGAAAACCGGGCCAAGACCATTACCAAAGTGATCGCACCACTGCCTGCCGGGGTGACGCGCATTGCAGCGGCAGAGCTACAGGAACTGGTGAAGAACGGTGGCGAGAGTTTCGTCTTGATTGATTCGCGCCCGACCGGCCGTTACGTCCAGGGACACCTGCCCAGGGCCGTGTCGATCCCGCTCAACGAGCTGGAAAAGGAAGGCGAGAAACTGCTGCCGACCGACCGGGCCAAAACACTGATTTTCTATTGCGGCGGGCTGTCCTGCATGCTCAGTCCGAAATCAGCGGCGATCGCCGTCAAACTCGGCTTCAAGAATGTGCGGATGTATCCGGAGGGTGAGCCCGGCTGGAAGAAACTCGACTATGCCACCGAGTCCAGCCTGTCCTTTGTCAAGAACGGCAACATAGTACTGGTTGATCTCAGGAGCGCGGATAAGGCGGCGACCGGGCATATTCCGCGCGCCGTCAATATTCCCAGCGCGCTGCTGGGTAGCGCAGAAAAGCAGTTCCCCGAGTCACACAGCGCGGCCATCGTCTTTTACGCCGACAGCGACCAGGAGTTGAACCAGGCGCTTGAGTTGACGCGGGAATGGGAATACGGCAATGCCACCTTGTTTTCGGGCGGTGTCAAGGCCTGGCAGGCGGCGGGAAACCCGTTGGTGAGCGGCCCGGCGCCGAGCAAAATCAACTACGTTCGCAAGCTCGTCGAGGGCGAAGTATCGATCAAGGATTTCGAGGAAATCGTCAAGACGGCCTCCCGTCTCGTTATTGATGCCAGGACAGCAGAGGAGTTCGGGAAGGGGCATTTCCTTGGCGCCGTGAATATCCCGGCCGAAGAGTTGGCCGCTCGCTTTGCTGAAATTCCGGCGGATAAGCAGCCGGTGCTGCACTGCTCCACCGGTACGAGGGCGGAGTTGGCTTATGACATTCTCAAGGAAAAGGGCATCAAGTCGCGCTACCTGCGGGCCAATGTGGAATTTGCTGCCGGCAACCAGGCGGTGATCAAGGAGTAGCCAGAAAAGCGGCCTCAAAGGACACTACCGCTCACGGATTCAGTTGGCATCTTCGGAGTCAAGTGTCTGATTTGACACCCTGACACGGCGAGCGGCATGCATCCTGCTCGCACAGCATTCCTGTGCTAAAGAAGTCCAAAATGAAGAGCAAACAGTCCACAATCATCGTCTCTGTAACGCTTGCCATCTCCGGCCTGGCCTATGTCGGTGGCGCCGTCGCCGACGAAGGCAAGATGCTCACCCCTGTCACCAAGATCACGCTGGCTGCCGACGGCAAGTAGGCCACCGCCGTTCTCAAGGATACCAAGACCGCCGAGCCGGTCACCCTGACCTTTCTGTCATCACTTCGTGGAGAACCCGCAGCAGGTTCAGATCAAGAGCCTGGAAATTGGCTTGGCTCATGGCAGTAGTTAATCACTAATATGAATAGATAACATCACCGTCCAAACTTGGCGCCTCCCAGTCCAGTACATTGATCTGGTGTACGGCAAGGAGGCGCAGATTGCCGGATAAGCAGAGAATTTCAACCCTGTAGAGTTGATTCCGCTCCCGAGGCGGAATCTCGTCGAATACCGGATGGAGCGGATTCAAAATATTTTCAGGCACGCATGGCATAACACGCTTCTTGATAGCAGAATGTATCAGGACGTTGGACTCATGAAACCACACGACAAAATTCTGGTGCGAAAGCTGGCCATTGTGCTGGTGATCAAGCTGGTCGTTCTGACGGCCTTGTGGTGGGCCTTTGTGCGCGAGCAGCGCGTGGTAGTGGACGATGACGCGGCGGCCACGCAAATGCTGCGCGCGGAGCACATCAAACCCGAGGAGTGATTCGATGATTTCGGAACAACTTGTGGACTTGTCGCGGCTGCAGTTCGCCGCCACGGCCATGTACCACTTTCTCTTTGTGCCGCTGACCATTGGCATGGTGTGGATGCTGGTCATCATGGAAAGCGTTTACGTGATGACCGGTAACGTCGTCTGGAAGGACATGACGCGCTTCTGGGGCAAGTTGTTCGGCATCAACTTTGCGCTGGGCGTGACAACCGGCATCACACTCGAATTCCAGTTCGGCACCAACTGGGCCTACTACTCGCACTACGTGGGCGACATCTTCGGTGCGCCGTTGGCCATCGAAGGGCTGATGGCCTTTTTCCTTGAATCGACCATGATCGGCCTGTTTTTCTTTGGTTGGGATCGTCTTTCAAAAACCCAGCATTTGATGGTGACCACGCTGATGGCCATAGGCACCAACCTGTCGGCGCTGTGGATACTGATCGCCAACGGCTGGATGCAGAATCCCGTGGGCGCCGAGTTCAACTACCAAACCATGCGCATGGAGATGGTTGATTTCTGGGCCGTGTTGTTCAACCCGGACGCGCAGGCCAAATTCGTGCACACCGTGTCGGCGGGCTACGTAACGGGCGCGATGTTTGTGCTGTCAATTTCGAGTTGGTACCTGCTCAAGAAGCGCGACGTGGAGTTTGCCAAGCGCAGCTTTCGCGTGGCTGCGGCCTTTGGCCTGGCGTCGGCGCTCAGCGTGATCGTGCTGGGTGACGAGTCGGGCTACACCGTTGGCGAAGCCCAGCAGACCAAGTTGGCCGCCATGGAGGCGATGTGGGAAACCAAACCCGCACCAGCAGGCCTTACCATCGTGGCGGGTATCAATGAAGCGGCACAAAAAAACGACTGGGAGATCGAGATTCCCTGGGTCATGGGTTTGATCGGCACACGCTCGATCAGCAAGGAAATTCCCGGTATCCATGAAATCAAGGCCAAAAACCGCGAGCGCATTGTGCGCGGTATCAATGCCGTGACGGCGCTCGAAGCGCTGCGTATCAACCGCAACGATACGGTGGCCAAACAGGTGTTCGAGCGCCACAAGCTTGACCTCGGCTTCGGTTTGTTG
>DASUIO010000211.1:0-4257 GCA_036279755.1 Polaromonas sp.
GACCTGGATTTGACCGTGGAGCGCGGCGAGGTGTTGTCGCTGGTGGGTGGCTCGGGTACCGGCAAGACGGTTCTGCTGCGCCAGATGCTGGGGCTTGAAACGCCGACCCAAGGTGAGATCACCGTGCTCGGCAAACCGGCCGCGGAGCTGGGCAAGCGGGGCGCTGCGCGCCGTGTCGGCATGCTGTTTCAGCATGGCGCCCTGTTTTCGGCCTTCACCGTGCTGGAAAACATCGCCTTTCCGCTGCGCGAGCTCAGGACTTTGCCGGACGCGTTGATTCGCGAGGCGGCCATGGTCAAGCTGCAAATGGTGGGCCTGGGCCCGGAGGTGGCCGACAAGATGCCGAGTGACCTGTCAGGCGGCATGATCAAGCGGGTGGCGCTGGCGCGCGCCCTTATCATGGACCCGCCGTTGCTGCTGCTCGATGAGCCGACGTCCGGGCTGGATCCGGAAAGTGCCGATGGTTTTTGTACGCTGCTGCGCTCCCTGCACAAGGACATGGCGCTCACGGTCGTGATGGTGACGCACGACCTGGACACCTTGTTTGAACTCAGCACCCGCATTGCCGTGCTGGCCGAGCAGAAGGTCATCGTCAACGATGTGCCTGAGAAAGTGGTGGCGTTTCCCCATCCTTTTATTCAAGCATTTTTCCTCGGGGAAAGGGGTCAACGCGCGATGGCGCTGTTGAACAAGCCTCCTTCCACGGATTAGAAAGTAGAAAGGTTTTCAACATGGAAAACAAAGCCCATGCCCTGGTCGCGGGTGCATTTGTGCTGGTGGTCAGCGCCCTGCTGGCCCTGCTGGCAGTCTGGCTCACGCGCGACAGCAGCCAGCGCGACCTGTATGAAATGAGCACCAGCGAAACCGTCTCCGGGCTGCAGCCTCAGGCGGCGGTGCGCTACCGTGGCGTGCCGGTCGGCAAGGTCGAACTCATCGGCTTTGATACCAAGGTCAAGGGCAATGTGCTGATTCGCGTCTCCATAGACCGCGGTGCGCCGATGACTAAATCGACGTTTGCCACGGTGGCTTACCAAGGCGTCACGGGGCTGGGTTTTATCCAGCTCGATACTGATGATGAATCGGCAGAACGGCTGGTGCCCAACGACGAGGATCCGCCGCGCATTCCTCTCAAGCCGGGTACGCTCGATAAATTGCTCAAGCAGAGTGAAGTTATTTTTAACCAGGCAGAGCAGGCCAGCATCCGCCTGAACAAACTGCTTTCCGACGAAAACCAGCAGGCCGTCAGCGTCGCCGTCACGCAGCTCAGTGAAGCTGCAGGCAGCCTTAACCGCGTGGCCAAAGGCCTGGAGCCCACGGTGGCCACCTTGCCCGCCCTGTCGCGCGATACCCATGAAACCGTGCAGTCGGTAAAAGCCGCAGCCGACGAGGTGCGCACCACCGCGAAGCGCCTGAATGAAAAGGGCGGGCCACTCGACAAGCTCTCGGAAGGCGGCACGGCGCTGGCCGCTGGCGTGCAAACCTTTAGTGCTGCCACGCTGCCCAAGCTGGGCGAGGTGGCCGATGAAACCGCACGCGCCATGCGCCAGCTGCGCCGTACGGTGAGCGCAGTGGACGACAACCCGCAGGCGCTGATTTTTGGCAACGGCCCACCTGTGCCAGGCCCGGGTGAGGCCGGTTTTTCCGCAACTGGAGGTAAAGAATGACGCCCGGTTTTTCCAAATCCCCTCAAATTGCTATTAGTTCAGTAGCATCTTGTGCTCGTCCCTATTGGACGGTGGCTATTGTTTTCTTGATAATTTCAGTGGCAGCGCTTAGCGGCTGCGCGCTGCCCGACAAGCCGACGCGTGCCACCATGTATGACTTCGGGCCGGGCCCCTTGCTCACCCAGCCGGGCGCGCGCCAGCCGCCCTTGCCGTCGCTGGCGATTGACAACATCGCCACCTCGGGCGGTGCGCTGGACAACATGGCCGTGCTGTACCGACTCGGCTACGCTGACGCGCAGCAGCTGCGCCCCTATTCGAAGGCGCGCTGGAGCATGCCGCCCGCGCAACTGGTGCGTCAGCGCCTGCGCGAGCAGTTGAGCCAGCGCCGCGCGGTGTTCAATGCGCGGGAAAGCGTGGCGCTCAACCGCAGTCAGAACGCCGTGCTGCCATTGCTGCTGCGGCTGGAGCTCGAGGAATTCAGCCAGCTGTTTACCGCACCCGATGCCAGCGTGGGCCTGATTCGCCTGCGCGCCACGTTGCTGGAAGTCACGCCTGCCGGTGAAAAGCTGCTGGACCAGCGCAATGTGGTGGTCCAGCGCCCCGCCACCAGCGCCGATGCGGCTGGCGGCGTGCGCGCGCTGACGGCGGCAACCGACGCCGCCATTGAAGAGCTGGATCAGTGGCTGCAACAGGCGCCTGCGCGCTAAAAAGCTATCCGCGCAGGATCGGAAACAGCTTGCCCAGGCCGTCCGCCATCACTTCAACAGCCAGCGCCGCCAGGATCAGACCCATCAAACGGGTCATCACATTGATGCCGGTTTTCCCGAGCACGCGGGCAATCGGCTCGGCCAGGGAAAAACACAGCGCTGTCGCCAGGCCGATCACCACGCCATAGCCGACCAGCGTGCCGAGCTGGAAAAGCGTCTTGGCCTTTTCCGCGTAGATCACCACCGTGGACATGGTGGCCGGCCCGGTGAGCAGCGGAATGGTCAGCGGCACCACGGCAATGCTGGCGCCCATGGCCGCCTTTTCCGCGCCGTCTTCCAGTTCGTGCGTTTGCGGCTTGGCTTCAGCCGGCTGGGCATTGAGCATGTTCATGGAGCTGATCAGCAGCAGCATGCCGCCGCCGACCTGGAAACTGGCCAGAGAAATGTTGAAGAACTCAAGAATATGCAGGCCGGCCAGGGCGCTGGTGGCAATCACGACAAACGCGCTGAACGATGCAATGGTGATGGTGCGCCGCCGCTGCGCCTTTGAAAACCCCTGCGTGTAGTGAATAAAAAACGGCACGATCGCCAGCGGATTGACGATGGCCAGCAGCGTGACAAGGGGTTTGAAATCCATGGCAATTCTTTCGCGGGTCGTTCGTCAAATGGAGGGTTTAACGGCAGCGGGCAGGGGCAGCATTTAAGCTGGGCTTAACCAGTATCGGCGCAAAGTTGTCATCAGCGCAAAGTTTGGTCCTGGCCCCTGATTCAAGCCTCGGACGGGGAGCCGGAAAAATCGAATGAAAACAGGCACCTGCGAAAAATCTCGGGTGCTTTTTTCTTGCCTGCGCAGTTTCTGCATGGGGGCGCATCAGTTCGGCGGTCACCCCCTTTACTCGTCGGACCTGTGTGGGTGCACCGCAAGGACACGTTGCGCAACCAGATCAAGCGCCGGTCGTGCATTGCCTTGCTTGTCGGTCCAGACCTTTGGCGTGAGACTTCCCGCTATTGCCACAGCGTCACCCTCGCGCATTTCAAGCAATGCTGCCATGGGTGCGTCATCGAACGCGATAACGTTGACAATCAGCGTTTCACCATCGCTGGTTTGGGCCCGGACCTTGGCGACCACAAACGGCTTGTCACCCTTGCCCATGCGCCGCTCCGGGTCACCAAACACCTTGCCTGCTATCAATCCATCAATCATCACGGCTCCGCTTGGTAAATGGCAATCATGCCATCCGTCAGCTGCCCGCAATACGGCGCACCGAAAGATTTTCAGGGCCTGGGCCACTTCCTGTCCTGGATTATCATTTGAGTGCCGGGCGCTGTCCGGTTTGAGTAGTCATGCCAAATACCGTCAACCCATCACTTGTTGAATTGCGTAACCTGACCTTTGGGTACGGGGAGCGCGCCGTTCTGGATGGCGTTTCCCTGCGCATACCAAGGGGCAAGGTCACTGCACTGATAGGTCCGATGGGCGGTGGCAAGACGACTGCGCTGCGTTTGATGGGCGGCCAGAACCGTGCGTGGTCGGGGCAAATGCTGTTTGATGGGCAAGATATAGGCCCGATGGATCAGCAACAGCTCTATGCCATCCGGCGCCGCATGGGCATGTCCTTTCAGTTCGCCGCCTTGTTTGCTGACATGAGTGTGTTTGAAAATGTTGCCCTCCCACTGCGGGAACATACCGATTTGCCCGAATCACTCATCCGTGACATTGTCTTGATGAAGCTCAATGCGGTGGGCCTGCGAAACGCGCGTGACCTCATGCCCAGTGAAGTGTCAGGTGGGATGGCCAGGCGTATTGGAATAGCGCGTGCCATTGCCCTGGACCCGGAATTACTGATGTACGACGAACCGTTTTCCGGCCTCGATCCGATTTCGCT
>DASUIO010000212.1:0-6096 GCA_036279755.1 Polaromonas sp.
TCGGTCAGCAGTTCCCACGCCCACTTGAGCGATTCGCGCTTGAAGTAGTCGCCAAAACTCCAGTTGCCCAGCATCTCGAAGAAGGTGTGGTGGCGCGCGGTGTAGCCGACGTTTTCCAGGTCGTTGTGCTTGCCGCCCGCACGCAGGCAAGCCTGCACCGACGCTGCTCGCACATACGGGCGCTTGTCGACGCCGAGAAACACATCTTTGAACTGGACCATGCCCGAGTTGGTGAACATCAGCGTCGGGTCATTGCCCGGCACCAGCGAACTGGACGGCACCACGGTGTGGCCCTTGGACGCAAAGAAGTCGAGGAAGGTCTTGCGGATGTCGGCGACGGTGAAGGTGGGTGTACTCATGGTCTGAAAGAATTAGGTTGGGGCAACAGCGCAGTGCCCGGCGGCAGAGCGCCCGATTATAGGTTTTGAGTGCTGCGGCGCTTTAGCAGGAGCGGGTATGCATGTACGCTGGTGATGCGCTAAGCTTGTAGATTGTCAGAAAACATCATTGCCGCCCCAATGGCGCAACCGGAGACTCCCATGGACATGAAAACCTCCCCCCTTGCCTTGCTCAAAGACCCCAGCCTGCTCAAGACCGATGCGATGATCAATGGTCAGTGGTTGCCCGGCGCCAGCCGCTTCGATGTACTCGACCCGGCTACCGGCCAAAAGCTGGCTGACGTTGCCAATCTCGGCCCGCTTGAGGCCGAAGCCGCCATTGCTGCCGCCAATGCGGCCTGGCCCGCCTGGCGCAGCAAAACCGGCAAGGAGCGCAGCATCATTTTGCGCAAATGGTTCGACCTGCTGATGGCCAACCAGGATGACCTGGGCCGCATCCTGACCGCCGAGCAAGGCAAGCCCCTGCCCGAAGCCAAGGGCGAAATTGCCTACGGAGCCAGTTTTGTCGAGTGGTATGCCGAGGAGGCCAAGCGCGTCAATGGCGAAACGCTGCCGCAATTTGACAACAACCGCCGCCTGATGGTGATTCGCCAGCCGATTGGCGTTTGCGCGGCCATCACGCCATGGAACTTCCCTGTGGCGATGATCACCCGCAAAGTCGCCCCTGCACTGGCGGCGGGCTGCCCGGTGGTGATCAAGCCGGCTGAACTCACGCCGCTGAGCGCCCTGGCAGTTGCCGAGCTCGCCCTGCGCGCAGGCATTCCCGCTGGTGTGCTCAACGTGCTGAGCGCCGACGCCGACAATTCCATTGCCATCGGCAAGGTGTTTTGCGCCAGCAGCATCGTGCGCCACATCAGCTTCACCGGCTCCACCGAAGTTGGCCGCATCCTGATGGCACAAAGCGCCCCGTCAATTAAAAAACTGTCGCTGGAGCTGGGCGGCAACGCGCCGTTTATCGTGTTTGACGATGCCGACATTGACTCGGCCGTGGAAGGTGCCTTTGCCAGCAAATACCGCAACGCGGGCCAGACCTGTGTGTGCTCCAACCGCCTCTATGTGCAGGAAGCTGTTTACGACGAATTTGTCACCAAATTTACGGCAAAGGTCAAAACGACCAAGGTCGGCAATGGCTTTGAAGAAGGTGTCAACCAGGGCCCCCTGATCGAGGAAGCCGCGCTCGAAAAAGTGCAGCGCCACGTCGCCGATGCTGTGGCCAAAGGGGGCCGGTTGCTGGTGGGCGGCAAGCGGCTGCCGGGCCAGTTCTTTGAGCCGACCGTGATCTCCGAAGCCACCGCCGACATGCTGTGCGCCAGGGAAGAAACCTTTGGTCCCTTTGCACCCGTGTTCCGCTTCAAAACCGAGCAGGAAGCGATTGATGCGGCCAACAACACCGAGTTTGGCCTGGCCAGCTATTTCTACAGCCGCGACGTAGGCCGCATTTTCCGCGTGGCCGAAGCACTGGAGTACGGCATGGTCGGCATCAATGTCGGCGTCCTGGCCACCGAACATGTGCCTTTCGGCGGCGTGAAGCAGTCGGGCCTGGGTCGCGAAGGCTCCAGTCACGGGATTGATGAGTATGTGGAGATGAAGTATTTGTGCCTGGGCGATATTCTCAAATGAACCGTCGGCTTCTGATCCAAACCCGATTGCTCGATGGTTTGGCGACAGCCGGGGAAATAGCGTTTGGTTCAAGACCGAGGCGTGCAGGCCGCCTTGCAGATGTCGGATGACGCGGCGTTGACCCGATTTGCGATGCTGCTTTTTTGATAGCTTCCTGGTCCCGTTGTCCATGGGCTAGCGCCTGAAATATTTCAATTTTTAGCATAATTCGTAGTGCCAAGCCAGCACAGCCGTCGTCTGGTCTTACAATCCGTCCATTGAAAGTCTGCCCGGAGTCGATATGGGAATCGACCACTACCCGCAAGGGCCGGCCAGAACTCTTCAAAGCCCAGAGCGGGCTTAGCTCAGTTGGTAGAGCGTCAGTTTCCCATACTGAAGGTCACCGGTTCGAGACCGGTAGCCCGCTCCAGTATTCAATTTCCGGCTCATACCCTCACCAGCGGTCAGATCAGCGTCACGCCCGTCTTGGACTGCAAGAACTCACGCGTCACACCGGGTGCCAGCTCAACCACCTTGAGACCCAGAGGCGTCACATCCATCACGGCAAGATCGGTGATGATGCGGTCCACCACGCCAACGCCGGTGAGCGGCAGCGTGCATTGCGGCAGAATTTTCATGTCTTCGGTGCCGTCTTTCTTTTTGGCAACATGCTCCATCAGGACGATCACGCGCTTGACACCGGCAACCAGATCCATGGCGCCGCCCATGCCCTTGACCATCTTGCCAGGGATCATCCAGTTGGCCAGGTCGCCCTGCTCGCTGACCTGCATGGCGCCCAAAATGGACAGGTTGATCTTGCCGCCGCGAATCATGGCAAAGCTTTCGTGGCTGCCGAAGATTGACGAGCCCTTGATGGTGGTGACGGTTTGCTTGCCGGCATTGATCAGGTCGGCGTCCACTGTTTCTTCGGTCGGAAACGGACCGATGCCCAGCATGCCATTTTCAGATTGCAGCCAGACTTCCTTGTCGTCGGGCACAAAGTTGGCCACCAGGGTGGGAATGCCAATGCCGAGGTTGACGTAAAAACCATCTTCGAGTTCTTGCGCGGCACGGGCCGCCATCTGATCTTGGGTCCAAGGCATATTTTTTCTCCGGTTGAGGACAGAGCTTGCCGCTTCGCGGCTGCGGTCTGTCCCGCAAAGTTATTTGGATTCGGTGAGGGTTTTCTTTTCAATGCGCTTTTCGGGGTGGGCATTGAGCACGATGCGGTGCACATAAATGCCCGGCAAATGAATCTGATCGGGCTCCATCTCACCGGTTTCAACCACTTCTTCCACTTCCACAATGCATAGCTTGCCGGCCATGGCGGCGGCCGGGTTGAAGTTGCGTGCGGTCAGGCGAAATTGCAGGTTGCCGGACTTGTCGGCCCGGTGGGCCTTGACCAGCGAGACCTCGGGCACCAGCGAGCGCTCCATCACATAGGTCTCGCCGTCAAATTCGCGCAATTCCTTGCCTTCTGCCACCAGGGTGCCAACACCCGTCTTGGTGAAAAAGGCGGGGATACCGGCCCCACCTGCGCGCAACTTCTCGGCCAGCGTGCCCTGGGGCGTGAACTCCAGTTCCAGTTCACCCGCGAGGTACTGGCGCTCGAACTCCTTGTTCTCACCCACGTAGCTCGAAATCATTTTCTTGATCTGCCGCGTTTCCAGCAGCTTGCCCAAACCAAAGCCATCGACACCGGCATTGTTGGAAATCACGGTCAGGTTTTTGACCTGGCTGTCGCGCAAGGCGTCAATCAAAGCCTCTGGAATACCGCACAGGCCAAAGCCGCCGACCGCCAGCAGCTGGCCGTCCTTGACGACGCCCTTGAGGGCCTCCGCTGCGGAGGGGAAAAGTTTGTTCACAAAAAGTCTCCTTGTATCGTTCAGCATCCAGACAATCTATTACGATACTACTTATTCAAATACGTAGTACTTCGTAAAGGTTAGCCCCATGAAAGTGGATTACCAGCTCGCTTTCGATCTTGCACCGGTCGGGCTGGTGCTGTCGCGTAACCGATCGATCGTGGACTGCAACCAGCACTTGTGCGAAATGTTCGGCGCTTCCCGGGAGCAGCTTGAGGGACAGTCTTTCCTGATTCTCTACCCCAGTCTGGACGAGTACGAGCGCATCGGCGCACGCATGCTCCCCATCCTGAATACCAAAGGCGTGTATTCCGACAACCGCATCATGAAGCGCGTCGATGGGCTCAACAAGGGCGAAACCTTCTGGTGCCATGTGACCGGGCGTGCACTGAACCGCAGCGCACCCCATGAGGCCGGCATCTGGACTTTTGAAGACCTGAGCTCGCGCCGACCGGTGACGGCGGAACTGACGGCGCGCGAACGTGAGGTTGCCGCCCACCTGATGGACGGGCTGACCTCCAAGGAAATTGGCCGCGCCCTCCTCATCAGCCACCGAACCGTGGAGATTTACCGGGCGCGCCTGATGCGCAAGTATCAGGCGTCCACAACAGCCGATCTGGTACAGAAGCTGATGGCCGGCTGATACTGTTCATTCAATAGCTTCTTACGACCGTCCTTATTGAGCTATAGGACTAAAAATCCTATAAAAATGGACTGCAAACTGCCTTTAAGCGGTGTTCAGGCCTTCTTCGGTCCATCGACTACCTCGGCGGCGGTTCTGAAAGCCTCGACCGCTGCGGGCACGCCGCAATACACGGCGGCGTGCAGCAGCACTTCCTGAATTTCTTCCGGTGTCACGCCATTGTTGAGCGCGCCGCGCACATGACCTTTGAGTTCATGCTGCTTGCCCAGCGCCGTCAGCATGGCCACGGTGATCAGGCTGCGGGTCTTGAGGTCCAAACCCGGCCGCTGCCACACATCGCCCCATGCCTTGCAGGTAATGTGCTCCTGAATGGGCCGGGTGAAATCGGTGGCGCTGGCAAACGCGGTGGCGACAAAGTCTTCACCCATCACCTGCTTGCGCGTGACCAAGCCTTTTTCGAATTGCGGATCTTGCATCGGTGTTCTCCTGAAAAGCTTGAGGATAACGAATCCGCCCGCCGCTGGTTCTGGCCCCCTACTCAAGCCGCGTCGTTCTATGATGAGGAAAACGCCGAACGGAGACCCTACCATGAGCCGCTACCCCGCGCCTGAACTGAAAGACCTGCCCGAAGACATCAAGGCCAAAATATTGGAGGTGCAGGAAAAAGCCGGCTTTGTGCCCAACGTGTTCCTGGCGCTGGCACGGCGCCCGGCCGAATGGCGGGCCTTCTTTGCCTACCACGATGCGCTCATGCTCAAAGAGGAAAGCGGCAACCCAAATGGTTCCCTGAGCAAGGGTGAACGCGAAATGATCGTGACCACCACCAGCGCGGCCAACCACTGCCTGTATTGCGTGGTGGCGCATGGTGCCATCTTGCGAATTTACGAAAAGAAACCGCTGGTGGCCGACCAGGTCGCAGTGAACTACCGCAAGGCCGACATCACGCCGCGCCAGCGCGCCATGCTCGAATTCGCCATGAAGGTATGCCTGAACGCCGACCAGATTGAAGACGCCGACTTTGAAGCCCTGTACCCGCACGGCTTCAATGATGAAGACGCCTGGGACATCGCGGCCATTACGGCATTTTTTGGCCTGTCCAACCGCATGGCCAGCTTCAGCAACATGCAGCCCAACCCCGAGTTCTACCTGATGGGCCGGGTCCCGAAGCAGAAATAGGACCTCAAAAATCCTCGTCAGCGCGGCTGTCTGGATTTTCGCTCGGACTTGTGCCGGCCCGACAACTGGCAGGCTCGCCGGTAATCCTGCAGGGTTTTCTGCGCGTGGCCGAGCACGCTGTCCAGCGGGTAAACGCCTGCCGGGCCCAACTCGCCAAAAGGCATGCCGGTGAGAAGTTCCAGGCCTTCGCTCGCATGTTCGGCCGTGTAGATATGGAACAGGCCCTGGGTCACAGCATCCACCACCTTGCGCTCCAGCATCAAGTGGCGACGGTTGCGGCGGGGAATCAGGACGCCCTGGCTGCCGTTGAGCCCGGCTGTCTCACAGCTTCGGAAATAGCCTTCGATTTTTTCGTTGATGCCACCCACCGGCAGCATTTGGCCATGCTGGTTGACAGCCCCAGTCACGGCGATTC
>DASUIO010000213.1:0-5189 GCA_036279755.1 Polaromonas sp.
CGTGATAGGCCACTGACAATCCGGCCTCGCCCATCATCGGCAGGTCGTTGGCGCCGTCGCCAATGGCAATGGCTTGTTTTGGATCAATACCCAGTTGTTCGCAGGTTTGCAGCAGCATCCGGCGTTTTTCTTGGCCATCGCAAATGTCGCCCCAGGGCTGGTCGATCATTTTTCCGGTCAACAGACCGTCCTTGACTTCGAGCACGTTGGAGCGTGTGTAGTCAATGCCCAGCATGTCGCGAACGCGGTCGGTGAAAAAGGTGAAGCCGCCGCTGACCAGCAGAATTTTTATCCCAACGTCCTTGCAGGCCCGCACCAGTTCCGTCGCGCCCGGGTTGAGCCTGAGGCGCTCGCGGTAGACCTCGTCCATGCTGGCCACGCTCACGCCCTTGAGCAGTGCCACGCGCCGGCGCAGGCTGTCCTTGAAGTCGGTGATCTCGCCGCGCATGGTGGCCTCGGTGATGGCGGCCACCTCAGCCTTGCGGCCAACCGCATCGGCAATTTCATCCACGCACTCGATGTTGATGAGCGTGGAGTCCATGTCAAAGGCGATCAGCTTGAAGTCGCTGAGCTTTAGGGGCGGCGTGAAGCCTTGGACAACGAGGCCGGGGGAAATTTCGGCAGGGGTCATGCGGGGGTAGCTTCCGTTTTGGGTTGTCCGAGCGAGCGCAGCACATCGCGCACCATCTGCGCGCGGTCTTTGGGTTCCTTGAGCTCGCGTTCTATGCGCAGCTTGTCATTGCCGGCCAGTTTGATGTGCCGGTTTTTCTGGATTAAATGCATGATGGCCATCGAGTCGATCGGCGGGTCCTTCTTGAACGTGATGTTGATCAGGCCAGGGGCCGCATCGACCTTGACCACGCCATACGGCTTGGCAATCACGCGCAGGCGATGCACGTCGATCAGCGTTTGGGCCTGCGGTGGCAATTTGCCGAAGCGGTCCACAATTTCTTCAAGTAAGGCGTCGATCTGGTCGGTGTTTTTGGCCGTGGCCAGTTTCTTGTAAAAGCTCAGGCGCAAATGCACGTCGCCGCAGTAGTCGGAGGGCAAGAGTGCGGGTGCGTGCAGATTGATCTCGGTGGTCACGTTGAGTGGCGACAGCAGATCCGGCTCGCGGCCGGCCTTGAGGGCGGCGACGGCCTCGCTGAGCATCTCGTTGTAAAGCTGAAAGCCGACTTCCAGCATATTGCCGCTCTGGTTTTCACCCAGTACTTCACCGGTGCCGCGAATCTCCAGATCGTGCATGGCCAGGTAAAAGCCAGAGCCAAGTTCTTCCATTTGCTGGATTGCTTCCAGGCGTTGGCTGGCCTGCTTGGTCAGCCCTTCGATGTCGGGCACCATCAGGTAGGCATAGGCCTGGTGATGGCTTCGGCCGACACGGCCGCGCAACTGGTGCAATTGCGCCAGGCCGAACTTGTCGGCGCGGCTTATCAGAATGGTGTTGGCGCTGGGCACGTCGATGCCGGTTTCAATGATGGTGGAGCACAGGAGGAGGTTGTAGCGCTGGGCCACAAAGTCTTTCATCACGCGCTCCAGATCGCGCTCGGGCATCTGGCCGTGGGCGACCGCGATGCGGGCTTCAGGCAGCAACTCTTCGAGCTTCTGGCGGCGGTTTTCAATGGTCTCCACTTCGTTGTGGAGAAAGTAAACCTGGCCGCCGCGCTTCAATTCGCGCAACACGGCTTCACGGATCACGCCGTTGTCTTCGCTGCGCACAAAGGTCTTGATGGCCAGGCGGCGCTGTGGCGCGGTGGCAATCACGCTGAGGTCGCGCAGGCCTTCCAGGGCCATGCCCAATGTGCGTGGAATTGGCGTGGCGGTGAGCGTGAGCACATCCACCTCGGCGCGCATGGCCTTCATGGCTTCTTTGTGGCGCACGCCAAAGCGGTGCTCTTCGTCAACGATGAGCAGGCCCAGCCGCGCGAATTTCACGTCCTGGCTCAGCAGCTTGTGGGTGCCCACGACAATATCGATAGTGCCATCGGCCAGTCCCTTGATGGCGGCGGTGATTTCCCTGGCCGACCTGAAGCGGCTCATCTCGGCCACCTTGACGGGCCACTTGGCAAAGCGGTCCACCAGTGTCTGGTAGTGCTGCTCGGCCAGCAGCGTGGTGGGCGCCAACAAGGCAACCTGTTTGCCGCCGGTAATCGCGATAAAGGCGGCGCGCAGGGCCACTTCGGTTTTTCCGAAACCCACATCGCCGCAAACCAGCCGGTCCATGGGGCGCGGGCTGATCATGTCCTGGATCACCGCATGAATGGCGGCGCGCTGGTCGGCAGTTTCGTCAAAGCCGAAATCGTTGGCAAAGATTTCATAGTCGCCTGGTGAATAGCGGAACGCATGGCCTTTGCGCGCGGCGCGGCGGGCGTAAATATTCAGCAGCTCGGCGGCAGAGTCGCGTATCTGCTCGGCCGCCTTGCGCTTGGCTTTTTCCCATTGGCCGCTGCCCAGCTTGTGCAGCGGCGCTTCTTCGGCGCTCACGCCGGTGTAGCGGCTGATCAGGTGCAACTGGCTGACGGGCACATACAGCGTGGCCTTGTCGGCATATTCCAGGTGCAAAAACTCCTGGAACGAGGGCGAACCGTCCGGATTTTTTTCCTGGCCCAGGTCCATGTTGATCAGGCCACGGTAGCGGCCGATGCCATGGGCGCTGTGAACCACTGGGTCGCCGACGTTGAGCTCGGAGAGATCCTTGATCAGCGCTTCGACGTCGCTGACCTGTTCCTGCCTTTTGTTGCGTCGACGGGTGGTGACGCCCGCCGCGAACAGTTCGGTCTCGGTAACGAAGTCAATGCCTCCATGACCATCATCAAGCCAGCTGAATCCCGTGTTTAGTGCGGCCGTGGCAATGCCCAGCTTCTCGTCGCTGGTCTGAAAATCTTCGAGAGAGTCAAACGCTGGTGGGTTAACGTTGCTGGCGCGCAGAAAATCGAGCAGGCTTTCGCGGCGGCCATCGCTTTCGGCGAGCATCAGCACGCGGTGGGCGGTAGTGCGAACGTGGGCTTTGAAGCGGGCCAGCGGGTCTTCCGCGCCTCGCACCACGGCCATTTCACCGAGTTTTTGAAACTGGGCGTTGTCCACCACGTCTTCTACCGTGCCGCGCAGTGCCAATTGTGGGTAGCCATTGGCTCGGGCATAAAACTGCTCCGTGCTTAGAAAAAGAGATTCGGGGGGCAACGCCGGGCGGTCGGGCGCATCGCGCACCAGCCGGTAGCGGTCCTTGGTGTCTTGCCAGAAGCGCTGAAAAGCTGGCTCCAGGTCGCCGTGCAGCACCACCGTCGCGTCCTGGCCCAGGTAGTCAAATACCGTGGCGGTCTCTTCGAAAAACAGCGGCAGATAGTACTCAATGCCGGCGGTGGCGACGCCATTGCCGATGTCTTTGTAGATGCGGCTCTTGGTGGGGTCACCTTCGAGCAGTTCGCGCCATCGGCTGCGGAATTTAGCACGCGCAGCGCCGTCCATGGGAAATTCGCGGCCCGGCAGCAGGCGCACTTCGGGCACCGGATACAGGCTGCGCTGGCTGTCGGGGTCAAAGGTGCGGATGCTGTCGATTTCGTCATCAAACAGGTCCACGCGATAAGGCACCGGGGAGCCCATGGGGAAAATGTCAATCAGGCCGCCGCGCACCGCGTATTCGCCGGGGCTCACCACCTGCGTGACGTGGCTATAGCCCGCTAGCGTGAGCTGGGCCTTCAGGCGCGCTTCGTCGAGCTTTTGCTTGACCTTGAACTCGAAGGTGTAGCCCGCCAGAAAACTGGGCGGCGCCAGGCGGTACAGCGCGGTGGTGGCCGGTACGATGACGACGTCAGCGCCAGTTTCCTTGTTGCGCTGCTGGATTCTCCAGAGCGTCGCCAGTCGTTCGCTGATGAGGTCCTGGTGCGGCGAGAAGGTGTCGTAGGGCAGGGTTTCCCAGTCGGGGAACAGGGCGCAGCGCAGATCAGGCGCAAAAAAAGCAATCTCGTCCATCAGGCGCTGGGCCGTGGTGGCATCCGACGTGATGATGGCAGTGAGTTTGCCGGCCGCTTTCTCGCGTTGCCCCAAGTGGGCCAGCAGCAAGGCGTCGGCAGAGCCGGCAGGCTGGGGCAGCGTGTAGCGTTTGCCGGAAACGAGAGAAGGTAAATGCATGAATCAGTGCGTCGTGAAGGTCAAGTCAAGGCGGGTAAGAAAATAATCAAGAATCGTCCGGAAAAAGCCGAGCACCCCAAACCATTTGGAGTGGGGTGCCTTGGGACGCTTAACCATGCGATTTTAGAATCTATGATGAAGTGATGACCCCGAACCCCGCCAATCCCCGTTTTTTTGCCCTGATTCCTTGCGCAGGGCAGGGCAGCCGAGCGGGAGCGTCTCTCGACGGGCAATTCAAGCAATACCAGGTCATTGCCGGAAAAGCCATGGTAATGCACACGCTGGCAGCATTTTCAGCCGTGACGCGTTTGTGCCGCACGCTGGTAGTGGTGGCGCCGGGCGACCGATTTTTTGACCTGATGCCGGAAAAATCGTTTGACGTCGCCGCATGCGGCGGCGCCAGCCGGGCTGACACGGTGCGCAACGGCCTCGAAGCGCTGCTCCATTTCGGCGCTGAAACCTCCGATTGGGTGCTGGTGCATGATGCGGCCCGCTGCCTGATCAGCACCGCTCAAATCAATGCGTTGATCGATGCCTGCGAACATGACGAAGTGGGGGGACTGCTTGCGCACAAGCTGCCGGACACCCTGAAGCGCGAAGGAAAGCTCGAAGGCCGGGGACGCGTCGCCGCCACCCTGGACCGCAGCGACAAATGGCTGGCACAGACGCCGCAGATGTTTCGCATCGGCCCCTTGATGCGAGCGCTTGAAGCCGCTGGCGGGGCCGTCACTGACGAATCCAGCGCCATCGAGGCCCTGGGACTGGCCCCAAGACTGGTGCCGGGTAGCGCGCAAAATTTCAAGGTCACTTACCCCGACGACTTCGCGCTGGCCGAAGCGATTCTTCTTGCCCGGGGTCGCGCGGGCTGATGCCTGCGACCGCTCGCAAAAGAACAGTTTTTCAAATTTACGTGAAGGCCCCCACCATGAATTCTGCCCACACAGCCGAGACTCGCCAAGTCCCCCTATTCCGGATTGGCGAAGGCTGGGACACGCACGCACTCGTGCCTGGGCGAAAGCTCATCATCGGTGGCGTCGAGATTGCGCACACGCTGGGCTTGCTGG
>DASUIO010000214.1:0-4562 GCA_036279755.1 Polaromonas sp.
GATCCGTTGGCGACCGATCTGCATACGGCACTCAACACCAGCGACAAGCCGCTCAACATGCTCGGTGCTGCGCAGCTTTGTCCCGGTGCCAGGGAACTGGACAAACTTAACGCCGCACTGCGTTAACTTGCGTGGAAGTACACGTGGAGCGGGGTTTACATCGTCACTTGAAAGAGGCCGTCATCATGCCAGAACGCACCGTTTTCCAATCCATGCATCAAAAGCACGTCATCAGTTTGGGTCCGCACGCCAGCGTCTGGGATGCTGCCTGCATCATGACGCGCGCCAACTGTGGCAGCGTGCTGATTGTGGACACACCAGGCACCTTGTTGGGCATCGTCACTGAGCGCGACCTGATGACGCGGGTGCTGGCCAAAGCGGTCAACCCCGAGAAAACCCAGGTCTCGGAAATCATGACGCGCAGCCCCTACTGCGTCGCACCGGAAACACTGGTGTCGGACGCGGTGCTCATCATGATCGAGCGCGGATTCCGTCATTTGCCGGTTGTGGGCGCGGGTTCGAAAATCCTGGGCGTCTTCTCAGTGCGCGATGCGCTGCCACGCGAAATCGGCAATGCCGTCAGCCTGGCGGAGTTTCATGATCAGGTGAATGACGCGCTGGGATGAGGTCTGCCTGACCTCGCTACCTACCGGGGCTTGTTCGGGGTCGGCATGTCGGGTGGCAGCGTAGCGCGTCGCTCCCGAGCCCGCGCCAAGGCGGCTTCGATGATGGCGCGTTTTTTGTCCAATACCACCGGATCCGTGTGCAATGAATGGGCGGGGAGATCGGCCAGTTTTTCAAGCGCCTTTTTTTCAATGTTTTTGTCGTTCTCGATCTTTTGCCGTTTTGTTTTGGTGTCATGGAATGCATAGCGGACACGCGCCTGATCCGCTAACTCCTGCGACCAGGCGGCCCAGCCGGTATTTTCCCCCGTGACATTTTCCAGGCTGATGCAGTCGACCGGGCAAACCGGCAGGCACAGCTCGCAACCGGTGCAATACGACTCGATCACGGTGTGCATCATTTTGTTGCTGCCCACGATGGCGTCAAGTGGGCATACGTTGATGCACAGCGTGCAGCCGATGCACCAGGTCTCGTCAATGATGGCCACTGCTCGCGGACCTTCGAGGCCGTTGGCGGGGTTCAAGGGGAGTGCAGGCAGTCCGGTGATGGCGGAAAGACGCTGCACACCTTCCGCGCCGCCAGGTGGGCACTGGTTGATGGCGACATGGCCTGAGGCGATTGATTCCGCGTAAGCCGCACAGTCGGGATAGCCACAACGGGTGCACTGAGTCTGCGGCAGTGCTGCATTGATGCGTTCAAAAAGGGAATTTTCGGCGGGTGAATTCACCCGCCTATTCTCCCACCAGGGAATGTCCTGTCAGTCGCACCGTACCTCTTCAAATTACTTGCTACTCGTGGATTTTTTTGCCGACGTGCTGGCAGGTTTTGCGCTGGACGTTGCCGCCGTCTTTGCTGCGGGCTTGGTTTTTTGCTTAACTATTGTTGTCGCTTCCCGCTTGATTAACTTCTTGACTTCCGGCTTCGCCGCGACAACGGGAGTGGGTTTTGCTATTTTTTCGGTAGCCGGCAGGTCCAGTTTTGCCCGGGTTTGAGCCTGATTATGTTCAAGAATAAAAGTTTTGACAGCCGGATAGACCGCTTCGCGCCAGCGGCGTCCGCTGAAAATTCCGTAATGGCCAGCACCCCTGGCTTCCAGGTGTTTCTTTCGCGCATCCGGCACGCCACTGCACATGCCAAGTGCCGCCTGGGTTTGCCCGGCGCCTGAAATGTCGTCGAGCTCACCCTCCACGGTCATCACGGCGGTGGTTTTGATGTCGCTTGGCGTCACGCGTTCGACCTTGCCTTTGGCAGAGATCACGTCCCAAGTGCCATTAACGAGCTTGAACTCTTGAAACACGGTTTTGATGGTGTCAAGGTAGTAATCGGCGTCCATGTCGAGCACGGCGTTGTACTCGTCGTAGAACTTGCGGTGTGCCTCGGTTGCGTCGTCATCGCCCTTGATCAGGTCCTTGAAGTAGTCGTAGTGGCTGGTGGCGTGACGGCTGGGGTTCATGGCCACAAAGCCGGTGTGCTGTAAAAAGCCGGGATAAACGCGCCGCCCGGCACCTGGGAAGGTGCTTGGCACACGGTAGATCACATTGTTTTCGAACCACTCGTAGCTCTTGTTCATGGCCAGGTTGTTGACGGCCGTCGGACTCAAGCGCGCATCAATCGGGCCACCCATCATGATCATGGACAGTGGCGTGGTTTCGCCGCGTGATGCCATCAGTGAAATGGCGGCAAATACCGGCACGGTGGGTTGGCACACGCTGATGACGTGGCAATTGCCATACCGGCCCTGCAGGTGGCGGATGAATTCCTGCATGTAATTGACGTATGCGTCGAGGGGGAAGGTGCCTTCGGAAAGGGGCACGGTGCGGGCATTTTTCCAGTCGGTAATGTAGACCTTGTGGTCTTTCAGCATGGTTTTGACGGTGTCACGCAGCAAGGTGGCGTAGTGGCCTGACAAAGGAGCAACAATCAGCACAGCGGGCTGATCCTTGAGCTTGGTCAGCGTGGCCGGGTCGTCGGTAAGGCGCTTGAAACGGCGCAATTCGCAAAAGGGCTTGTCAAGTTCCACCCGCTCGTGAATCGCAATGCTGACGCCGTCGACATCGGCCGTCTGGATGTCAAAAGCCGGTTTTTCGTAGTCTTTACCCAAGCGGTAAATCAGGCTGTAGCCAGCAGAGACGCGCTGGGCCAATGGATTTTGTCCGATTGCTGGCAAAGGGTTGCTGTAAAGTTTTGCAGCAGCCTGGGCAAAGTCAACAAACGGTTCCATCAAGCTACGATGGACTTCATAGGCTTTGTATAACATGGGGTCAAACCTTTGTGCTGTAAATATTGGCCAAAATCGTGATATGTTGCAGTGCAATATAACAGGCGTTGTCCGTGTTGGTTTGAGGGGAACCACTAATTTTGGGTTGTTGTAATACTATTGCACCGTTCTAAATGGCAGCGGAGCGTCGGCAAACAAGGCCGAGTGGCACGGTTTTGTTTATTTGGTTTGAGTAACGCTTACCATCTCAGTTCAATTCAGGGCCTCAGCGGATGCTGGACGCTTCAATATCCCATTACAGGTAACAACATGCTTCCCACTACCGACGCCAGCGCGCTTGATCGGCTGGCATCTCTCAAAAAATCAGAAAGAATGCCGGTGCTGTTTCTCGGTCATGGCAGTCCCATGAACGCAATTGGTGACAATGAATACCGGCGCAGCTGGCAGGCGCTGGGTGCTGAATTTGGCTCGAAACTTCCCCGACCGCAGCTGATTTTGTGCATTTCTGCGCACTGGATCACAGAAGGCTGGTGGTTGACCGGCATGGACCAGCCCAAAACCATCCATGACTTTGGCGGCTTCCCACAGGAACTGTTTGACCAGCAGTATCCCGCGCCTGGCGATGCTGCTGCGGCGCAGGCGATTGCTTTGTTGGTGCGGCAGCGAGGCTCAAAACCGCTGGGGCTGGATAAGGGTGAGTGGGGCTTGGACCACGGCGCCTGGTCGGTGCTCAAACCCATGTTTCCAGAAGCGGATATCCCGGTGATCCAGCTCAGCATGGACTACGGCCGCGCGCCCGAAGATCACTATGCCTTGGCCAAGCAGCTCAAGGCCTTGCGCGACCGGGGCGTGCTGATTGTGGGCAGCGGCAACATCGTGCATAACCTGCGCCAGATGCAGCGCGGTGCAAGCGGCAGCCAAGCCTACGACTGGGCTCTGGAGTTTGACCAGACCATTGGCGGTTACTTGCAGCAGGGCAACCTGGACGCGTTACAGAATTTTCAGAAACTCGGGCAGATGGCCAAAATGGCGCATCCCACCCATGAACACTATTTACCCTTGCTGTATGCGGCTGGTGCCGTCGAGTCCCGGGAGCCCATGCGGTTTTTCAATTCCAGCTTTCAGGGCGGCTCCATTTCGATGCGCTCGGTCGTCTGGGGTTGACCAGTATCGCTATTAAAAAAGCCGATCGAAATCGGCTTTTTCAAGGTCTGGTGCGCCTTCGCTGAGGTTACATGACCTTGGCAATCGATGCGCAGACGTAATCGATGTTTTTGCTGTTGAGCGCAGCCACGCACATGCGGCCTGCGTCGGTGCCATAGACGCTAAACTCGTTGCGCAGGCGCACCATCTGGTCTTTGGTCAGGCCCGAGTAGCTGAACATGCCGATCTGGGCGGTAATGAAGCTCATGTCCTCTTTCACGCCAGCCGCCTTGAGGCCATCCACCAGCTTTTGGCGCACGGCCTTGATGCGCACGCGCATCTCACCCAACTCTTTTTCCCACAGGGCGCGCAGCTCGGGGGTATTGAGCACCGTGGCGACGATGGTGCCTCCATGAATGGGCGGGTTGCTGTAGTTGGTGCGGATCACGATCTTGAGCTGGCTCAGCACGCGCTCGGCTTCTTCCCTGGTGGTGCACAGCACGCTCAGGGCGCCGACGCGCTCGCCGTAGAGGCTGAAGCTCTTGGAAAAAGAGGTTGACACCAGAAAATTGAGGCC
>DASUIO010000215.1:0-7185 GCA_036279755.1 Polaromonas sp.
CCAAAGTATTCGAGTGCGGACATTGCGAAGATTCCTGTTAGGTGAACAATAAACGGACAGTGGAGGACAGCAGTCTAGTAGACACCAGACTGGTGCGTATGATAGGGCCGGGTGCCCCAAGACCAGGCAGCTTGGTTCTAAGATTGAAAGATATTTTCATATTTAAGTTCAAACTATAGGGTTTGTACTAATTTTTTCTAAGCTACAGGTGGCATATTCTTTGCAAGTTGAAAAATACTTTCACTTTTTAGGAGATCGGCATGCTGCAAAAATTCTGGATCAGCCGTCGCAAGGCGGTGGCTTTGGCGCTGGTGGTGGGTGGTACGGCCTTGTTGCCGATCGGTGCCCAAGCGCAAACGCTTTCAAAATCCCCCCTCAACCTGGCCATGATTGCCGAACCGCAAACGCTGGACCCCATGGCGTCCCCCACTGATCTGGTGGCCACCATCATGCAGCATGTGTATGAGCCCCTGTATACCTTTGATGCCAACTGGAAAATTGTGCCCATGCTGGCTGAAAGCCTGCCCAAGGTGTCGGCCGACGGCAAGCGCTACAGCATCACGCTGCGCAAGGGAGTGCAACTGCACAATGGCCGCGAGTTGAACGCCGAAGACGTGGTGGCCAGCCTCAAGCGCTGGATGGACGTGTCGCCGCGTGGCAAGGCGCTTTCCAAGGAAGTGGCAGACCTGTCCGTCAATGGGAGCCATGGCATTGAGATCACGCTCAAGGCACCCTATGCGCCGCTGTTGCCGCAACTGGCAATGCCTTCCGGCATGGCCGCGATCATGGCCAAAGAGTCGATTGCCACGCCGCTCAAGGAGTTCATTGGAACCGGCCCCTACAAATTCAAGGAGCGCCGTCCTGACCAGTATGTGCTGCTGACCCGGTTCGACCAGTACTCCGCGCGCAAAGAGGCTCCCAGCGGTTACGGCGGCAAGAAAACTGCCATTGCCGATGAGCTGCGCTTCATCCCCGTGCCCAACGCCAACACGCGCGTGGAGGGATCGCTGGCCGGGCAATACCACTTTGCCGACCTGCTGCCTACCGAGGCCTTGGGTCGCCTGGAAAAATCGGGCGGCAAGACCGTCCCCATCCTGACGCCTTCCTTCGGTTTTCCGTACTTTGTGTTCAATACCAAAGAAGGCGTGATGGCCTCCCAGCCCTTGCGCAAAGCGGTGCAAACCAGCTTTGGCGAAGGTGAAATGCTGGCCGCCGGGTTTGGCGACACGCGTTTCTTCGTGGCCGAGCCCAACCACTTCCCCAAAGGCACGCCTTTTTATTCAACCGCCGGTGCGGCCAGCTACAACGAGCGTGATGCAGCCAAGGCCAAAGGCCAGGCCGCCCAGGCCGGGTACAAGGGCGAGCCCATCCGCATCCTGACCAGCCGCCAGTACGATTTCCACTACAACATGGCGCTGATCATGGCCGAGCAGCTCAAGCGTGCCGGTTTCAAGGCCGAGTTGAACGTGGTGGACTGGGCCACGCTGGTACAGCGCCGCGGCGACTCCAGGCTCTGGGATATTTACATCACGCATTCGGGCCAGTTCCCCGAACCCATGCTGTCCCCGCCGCAACTGGGCGAGGGCGCACCGGGCTGGTGGAGCTCGCCGGCCAAGCAGTCCGCGCTGGCTGCGCTGAACCAGGAATCCAACCCTGCCAAACGCGGCGCCTTGTGGGGTGCGGTGCAGCAGGTGATCTATGACGAAGTGCCATATATCAATGTGGGCAAGTTCAACAGCCTGTCGGCCAGGTCGCCTGCGCTGCAGGGCTATGTTCCTTCGACCTGGCCCTTCTTCTGGAACACCGGCCTGAAGAACTAATGTCCCCACGCTTGTCGCTTCGCGTACTATGCTGCCCCCCGAGGGGGCGGTGCTTGCCTGGGGCGGCCCTGCGCGGCGCACTTCATCCGGTTAAAGAGAAATTATCATGACACGCTATCTGTTGTCACGCCTCATGGGCATGCTGGTGGTCATGGCGCTCGTGGCAGTCATCGTGTTTGTGCTCACGCGCGCCGCGTCGGGAGACCCCATCGCGGTGCTGCTGGGTGACCAGGCGACGGCTGATGACATTGCCCGCGTGCAGAAAGAGTATGGCCTGGACAAGCCGCTGCCGGTGCAGTTTGGCTACTGGCTCAAGGAGTTGTCGCAGGGCAACCTGGGCCAGTCGATCTTCCTGCAGCGCCCGGTCACGCAGGCGCTGTGGGAACGGGCCGAGCCTACGACCCTGCTGGCCTTGCTGTCCGTGCTCATTGCCGCCAGCATTGGCGTGCCCTGCGGCATTGTCTCGGCGGTTTTTCGCGGCAAATTGATCGACCAGTTGTTGACCGGCTTTGCCATGCTGGGCGCCAGTATTCCCAGCTTCTGGTTCGGGCTGGTGCTGATGCAGATTTTTGCGGTGTCCATGGGCTGGTTTCCGGTATCGGGCTATGGCGACCCGGGCGCCATGCTGATCGAACGCATTCATTACCTGGTGCTGCCGTCGGTGGTGTTGGGCGTGCTCAACTCCGCCCTGATCATCCGCTTCACGCGCGCTTCCATGCTCGATGTGCTGGGCGAAGACTATGTGCGCACCGCCCGCGCCAAGGGCCTGTCGGAAAACGTGGTGGTGCTCAAGCACGCGCTGCGCAACGCGCTGGTGCCCATCGTCACCGTGCTGGGCCTTACCGTGGCGATGATGATTGGCGGGGCCGTGGTCACCGAAACCGTGTTTGGCCTGCCCGGCGTCGGCAACCTGGTGGTGAGCGCCGTGCTGCGGCGCGACTACCCGGTGATTCAGGGCGCCTTGCTGGTGATTGCCATGATTTATGTGGTGATCAATTTCCTGATCGACCTGCTTTACATGGTGGTTGATCCCCGCGTGAAGTACTGACGTCCGAGGCGACCTGCTGTATGAAAATTCCGCTGATTCTAAAAAAACTGTTCCGTCGCCGCATCGTGCTGGTCGCCGCCATCTGCCTGTTGATGGTGGTCGTGGTGGCTCTGCTGGCCAATGTGATCACCGGCTATGACCCCAATGAAACGGCCGTGAGCCAACGCCTGTCGGTGCCCACCGCCAGCCATGTCATGGGGACCGACGAACTCGGCCGTGACCTGTTTGCGCGGATTGCCTTTGGGGGCCGCTATTCACTCACCATTGCCGCGCTGACGGCCATGGGTGCCACCGCGTTTGGCACGCTGTTTGGTCTGGTTGCGGGGTTTTTCCGCCGGCTCGATGCGCCCATCATGCGGGCGGTGGACGCCATGATGTCCTTTCCCGACATCCTGCTGGCCATTGCTCTGGTGGCAATTCTGGACCCCTCGATGCTCAACGTGGTGCTGGCGCTGGTGCTTGTGTACACACCGCGCGTGGCACGGGTGGTACGTGCCTCAACCCTGGTGGTGCGTGAGCTGCTCTTCATTGAAGCGGCGCGTGCCTTGGGCGTGTCGATGGCCCGCATCTTGTGGCGGCACATTCTGCCCAACCTGATGTCGCCCATCCTGGTGCAGGCCTCGTTCATCTTTGCCTATGCCATTCTGGCCGAGGCTGCCCTGTCCTTTTTGGGGGTGGGCGTTCCGCCTGAAATCCCGACCTGGGGTGCCATGGTTGCCGGCAGTCAGCAATATGCGCACGAAGCACTCTGGATTGTTCTATTTCCCGGACTCGCCATCATCCTGACTGCGCTGTCATTGCAGTTGCTGGGTGACGGTGTGCGTGACCTGCTGGATCCGCGGCTTAAAAAGTCCATGTGACATTCCTGTGAGCCGAATCCCATGAATCCGACCCTTACTCCTCCTGATCCCCTGCGGCTCGATGTCCGCAACCTGAGCACTTTTTTTGACACCGACGAGGGCCTGATCCGGTCGGTCGCCGACGTCAGCTTCAGCATTCGTTCCGGCAAGACCACCGCCTTGGTGGGCGAGTCCGGGTCCGGCAAATCGGTGACCAGCCTGACGCTGATGCGCCTGTTGTCCCGCACCGACTCCACCCAAGTCAGCGGCCAGGCCCTGTTTACCAACCGCGCCGGCCAGACGCTGGATTTGCTGGCCTTGCCCGAGCCGGCCATGCGCCGCATACGCGGCAATGAGATTGCGATGATTTTCCAGGAACCCATGACCAGCCTGAACCCCGTCTTCACGGTGGGTGAGCAGATTGCGGAGTCGGTGCGCCTGCACATGCGGCTGGACCACAAGGCCGCCATGGCCCACGCCCAGCGCATGCTGGAGCTGGTCGAGATGCCGGCTGCGGCTCAGCGGCTGCACGAGTACCCGCACCAGTTGTCGGGCGGCATGCGCCAGCGCGTGATGATTGCGCTCGCCATGGCCTGCAACCCGACCTTGCTGATTGCCGACGAACCGACCACGGCGCTCGATGTGACCATCCAGGCGCAGATTCTGGAGCTGATGCGGCGCCTGCAGCTTGAAACCGGCATGAGCATCCTGTTTATCACGCACAACCTGGGGGTGGTGGCACACAACTCCGATGATGTGGCGGTGATGTATGCGGGACGCATTGTCGAGTCGGCCCCTGTGAGGGAACTCTTTGCCTTGCCCCAGCACCCCTACACGCAGGGCTTGCTGGCCTGCCTGCCCGCACAGCAGCGCAAGCGTGAACTGGCCAACGGCGAAACGCGCGGCAAGCGCCGCCTCTATGCCATTCGCGGCCAGGTCTCCAGCCCGCTGGCGCCACCGCCAGGCTGTGCGTTTGAGCCGCGCTGCGACCATGCCCTGCCGGCATGCAAGCAAGCCATGCCCGCATTGGAAAGTGCCGGACCGCAGCGTCTCGCGCGCTGCATTCTGGTGTCTGAAGCTGCCCCTGTTGTGACGGAGACCGCATGAGCGCGCCACTGATTGAAGTCAAGAACCTGCACCGCTACTTTGGCGCGCCTGCCAAGCCGGTGCGTGCGGTAGATGGTGTGTCCTTTTCCATCCAGCCCGGCGAAACGCTGGGGCTGGTCGGGGAATCAGGCTCGGGAAAAAGCACCATTGGGCGTACCCTGCTGCGCTTGATTGAAAGCACGTCGGGCCAGGTGCTGTACCGGGGCGAAGACCTGGGCGCGGCCTCGAGCGCCCGCATGCGGACCTTGCGCAGCAAACTGCAAATGATTTTCCAGGATCCCTATGCGAGCCTGAATCCGAAAATGCGCGTGAAGGATATTCTGGGTGAGGCCTTGCAGGTGCATGGTCTCGCCAAAGGCCGGAAAGCCCGGGACGCGCGTATCGCCGAATTGCTGGAGCTGGTCGGGCTGCGCGCCGAGCATGCCGGCCGCTATCCGCATGAATTTTCCGGTGGCCAGCGCCAGCGCATTGGCGTGGCCCGTGCCTTGGCGGTCGAACCCGAATTCATCGTGGCCGACGAGCCCTTGTCCGCGCTGGATGTGTCAATTCAGGCGCAGGTGGTCAACCTGCTGTGCGACCTGCGCGACCGCCTGTCGCTGACCATGCTGTTCATCTCGCACGACCTGGATGTGGTGGAGTACCTGTGCGACCGCGTGGTGGTGCTGTACCTGGGCCGCGTGATGGAAGTGGCGCCTACGGCCGAGCTGTTTGCGCGGCCTTTGCATCCCTACACCCAGGCGCTGCTGGCCGCCTCACCCAAGCCCGACCCCGAGCAAAAAAGCGAACGCATTGCGCTCAAGGGCGACATTCCCAGCCCCATCAACCCGCCTTCCGGTTGCGTGTTCCGTACCCGCTGCCCGCACGCGATCGACGCCTGCTCTGGCGTCCGCCCCGAATTGCGGGACATGGGACAGGGCCGTTTCAAAGCCTGCATCCGCGATGACATCGCGCTGGTGACGGCGTAACAAAAAGGACTCATTCATGACCACTTTACAAGACATTCTCGACCCGCAGATTGACCACTCTTTCAAGGGCTTCCCGCACACCAGCCCGCCCTTGCGCCGCTCGCAAATTGCCGCTCAGCACTGGCGCGTGCTTGACGGTGATCTGCCGCTGCCGCTGGCACTCGTCAAGCAGCAGGCGCTGCAGCACAACCTGTCGTGGATGCAGCGCTTCGCTGCCGACCACGGCCTTGACATGGCCCCGCACGGCAAAACCACCATGTCGCCCCAGCTTCTCAAGCGCCAGCTGGACGAGGGGGCCTGGGGCCTGACCTTTGCCACCGTGGTTCAGGTGCGTGCCGGTGTATCAGCGGGTGCGCGCCGTTGCATGATCGCCAATCAGGTGTTTGCCGCACTTGACCTGGCCGGCATCCAGGACATGCAGCGTGAACACGCCGGACTGCGCGTGGCGTTTCTGGTGGACTCGGTGGCGCAACTGGCGTTGATTGAAGCCTGGTATCTGTCGCAGAGCGACTCCCAGGCAGCCGTGCGGCCTTTTGAGGTCCTGCTGGAAATCGGCGTCGAGGGCGGCCGTACCGGTTGCCGCAGCCAGCAAGATGCGTTGACGCTGGCCCGGCGCCTCCATGACAGCCCGGCATGCCGTCTGGTCGGCATCGAGTGCTACGAAGGCCTGGGCGCGACCGGGCAATCAGCGGCGGATGAGGTGTATGCCGCGGCGCTGATGCAGCGCGTTTGCGACATTGCCGTCGCCTGTGACCAGCAGCATTTTTTCGACAATGAGGAGGTGCTGGTCACGGCTGGCGGCTCGGCAATTTTTGACCTGGTGGCGAGCCGGCTCAGGCCCCAGCTTTCGCGGCCGGTGCGCGGCCTGCTGCGATCGGGCTGCTACGTGACGCACGACCACGGGTTTTACAAACGCATGGTCAGCGCGGTCAATTCGCGTCTGCACTGCAGCGACGGCCTGCAGGCGGCGATGGAAGTATGGGCTTCGGTGCAGTCCTGCCCCGAGCCCGGCCTGGTGATCCTCGCGGTGGGCAAGCGCGACATTTCCTACGATCTTGATTTGCCCATCCCGATCTCTTTTTGCAAGCTGGGTAGCGGTGCCGTCAGCGATGCGCCGGCCGACTGGAAGGTCAGCGGCCTGAACGACCAGCACGCTTATTTGCGGGGTACCGGACCCGAGCACGCGGCGCTGCAGGTCGGCGACCTGGTGGCGCTGGGTATTTCGCACCCCTGCACCACGTTTGACAAGTGGCGGTGGATGCCGGTGGTTGATGAAAACTATGTGGTTTGCGATGCCCTGGTGACCTGTTTCTGATTTTTCGCGACCTGCCTTTATTGATTCACGCCAGCCCAAACTAACTCATGACCATTTCGTGACTTCAAAAGTTCTTGCCAGAATTGCCGAG
>DASUIO010000216.1:0-14035 GCA_036279755.1 Polaromonas sp.
ACCACAGCGGCCCATGCTTCGACCGGTGCCAGCGTCAGGCGCGCTTCACGCCAGTGCTTGAGCAGGCGCGCACGGATCATCGGGTACTTGACGCGGTTGGCGCTGTACAGATACCAGCTGTAGCTCGCGCCACGCGAGCAGCCGCGTGGCTCGTGGTTGGGCATGTCCCAGCGCGTACGCGGGTAATCGGTTTGCTGGGTTTCCCAGGTCACGATGCCGCCCTTGACGTAAATTTTCCAGGAGCAGGATCCCGTGCAGTTCACGCCGTGCGTGCTGCGCACGATCTTGTCATGGGCCCAGCGGTTGCGGTAGGCGTCTTCCCAGGTGCGGTCCTCGCCCGTGGTCACGCCGTGACTATCCGAGAACGATTCCTTCGGGCTTGAAAAATGGCTTAGTCGATCGAGAAAATGACTCATTTAAATCTCCGGTAACAGCTTGTTGAACAGTGCGTTTTGGCGAACGTCTCAGGGGTTCTTGATCTCCGCGCCGGAACGCAGGTAGAACCACCAGTTGAGCACCAGGCACAGGGCATAGAAGACGGCGAAGCCATACATCGCGTTTTCGGGCGTACCGGTCTTGATCTGCGCGCCAATCACCACGGGGGCGATGAAGGCGCCATAGGCGGCGATGGCCGAGGTCCAGCCGAGCACCGGACCCGCCTGCTGGCGGTCGAAAATAATGCCAATCGTGCGGAAGGTCGATCCGTTGCCGATGCCGCTGGCCGCGAACAGCACCACGAACAGCACCATGAACATCAGGAAGTATTGTTCGGGCGCTGCCGACTTGTAGGCCAGCAGCATCACGTAGCCGAGCGCGGCCGAGGCCACCACCATGACGGCGGAAATAATCTGCGTCACGATGGAGCCGCCGACCTTGTCCGATACCCAGCCACCCACGGGCCGGATCAGCGCACCGACGAGCGGGCCGATCCAGGCATAGGTCAGGGCCGATGGCGCGTTCGGATTCTTCAGCACGTGTTGCATGACACCCGCGGCATCGGGCACATGGCTGACGCCGAAAATCACCGTGATCGCCAGCGGCAGCGCCATCGAAAAGCCGATGAATGAGCCGAACGTGACCATGTAGAGCAGCGTGAGCGTCCAGGTGTGCTTGTTGCTGAAGATGGCAAACTGCTTGGCAATGCCTTCCTTCATGGTGCCGAAGGCCGTCAGCTTCATCACCAGCAGCATGCTGACCACGATCAGGGGCATTGCAATCCACATGCTCAGCAGGCCGAGGCCCGTGGGCTTGGGCAGATACAGATACAGCCCGACAAAGGTCGGCACGAAAGACAGCGTGTACAGCCAGATGATCTTGAGGAAGGCCTGGATGGTGCCTCCGATGTTCTGGGAAACCGTCAGCAAATTATTCATTCCGAAGAAACACAGGATCGACAGCGGCACCAGCGACAGCAGCCACCCGAAGCCGGCGTTCTGGATCCACGTGGGCGTGCCAGCGGTGATCTTGCCGAAAATCCAGCCGCTGTCCTTGACCAGCGTCATCGGCTCCCCGCCGAAGCTGCCGAACAGGCTCATCGTCATCACCAGCGGAATGACGATCTGCATGGTCGTCACACCGAGGTTGCCCAGACCCGCGTTGATGCCAAGCGCCGTACCCTGCAGCCGCTTGGGGAAGAAGGTGGTGATGTTGGACATGGAACTGGCGAAGTTGCCGCCGCCCACGCCCGACCACAATGCCATCAGCTGGAACGTCCACAGCGGCCATTCGGGATGCTGAAGGACGATGCCCGTTCCGATGGCAGGTGCCAGCAGCATGGCGGTCGTCAGGAAGATGGTGTTGCGGCCGCCCGCCAGACGGATCAGGAACGAGGCCGGAATACGCATGGTGGCGCCAGCCAGGCCCGAGATGGCGGTGAGCGTGAACAGCTCAGCCTGGCTGAACGGAAAGCCCAAGTTGAGCATCTGGACGGTAATGATGCCCCACATGCCCCAGACGGCAAAGCCGCACAGCAGGCTGGGCACGGAAATCCAGAGGTTGCGGTAGGCAATGCGCTTTCCGGTGCTTTCCCAGAACTGCTCGTCCTCGGGACGCCAGTCGGCGATGTCAACGCTGGAATGGTTTTTTGTATTCATGAGAGTTCTTTCGGAAAGAGTTCGGCCTCAGGCCTGCGAGCCAGTCGCGTCACTGCCAACAACGTCAGTGCGGCGCACTTCGGTCCAGTACATCCATATCAGCGACACCCAGACCACGCCATACATGAGCATGAAGGCGCTGGAACGGATACCCGTGAGATCCATCATCACGCCAAACAGGATCGGCAGCACGAAACCGCCCAGGCCGCCGGCCAGACCCACGATGCCGCTGATGGTGCCGATGTTCTGGGGATAGTCGTCACTGATGTACTTGAACACGCTGGCTTTTCCAAAAGCAAAGGCCACACCAAGGATGCCCATCAATGCCGTGAACACATAGACGTTCAGGCCAACGTGAAAAGTGGTCGGGCCGTGGACCATCAGGAGGGTGAAGTCCATCTGCGGATACGACAACAGGAACAGGCAGATCCAGCTCACCCACAACACCCACCAGGTCATGCTGTGCGCACCGTATTTGTCGGACAGGACGCCGCCCAGCGCGCGCAACACGCCGCCTGGCAGCGAAAAACAGGCCGCCAGCAGCGCAGCAACACGAATGTCCAGACCATACTCGCCCACGTAGTACTGCACCATCCACAGGCTCAGCGCCACATAGCCGCCGAAGACAATGCTGTAGTACTGGCAGTACTTGAGCACTTTTGGATCTTTCAGCGCCTTGAGCTGGTCGCTGAACTTGACATGACGGGGCACAAGATGAGATGGCTCGCTGTAACTGAACAGCCAGAACAGCACGGCGGTGCCGAGCATGATGGCCGCATAGACCTTTGGTACCATGGTCCAGCCAAAGGCCACCAGCAGCACCGGCGCCACGAATTTATTCACCGCCGCGCCCGAGTTGCCGGCACCGAACACACCCATGGCCATGCCTTGGCGCTTCTTGGGAAACCAGCGGGCCACATAGGGTGTTCCCACCGAAAAAGAGCCGCCTGCCAAGCCGACAAACAGGCCGATCACGATGAAATGCCAGTACGCGGTGGCGTAGCTCATAAGCCAGATCGCCGGCACCGTGATGGCCATCAGCGTAGCCATGACGATGCGTCCCCCGTACTTGTCGGTCCAGATGCCCAAGGGGACGCGGACAAGGGAACCCGTCAGCACCGGCATGGCCATGAGCACGCCGAACTGGGTGGCATTGAGATCAAGTATCTTTTTGAGCGGGACGCCAATCACGGCAAACATCATCCACACCATGAAGCAGACCGTGAACGCAAGCGTGCTGACAATCAGAACCGACCATGCCTTTTTTGAATTTCTCAGTTCAGAGGCCATATTTTTCTCCAGAGACATGGCATGACTTTCGGCTTTTTCCGGGGTTTTGACTATCCGCCATTCGAACGTGACGAAGCGCCAAAGGAACGATGGCAGTCCTGGCTGCCATCGTTCTGAAGAACTATCCCCGAATCAAAATGAAGCGGAGTTGATCCAGATCAACCCAATTCCCGGTTGGCCGCATAAACGGCGGCCTGTACGCGTGAGGTCAGCTGCAACTTGCGCAGGATGTGCTGTACGTGAATTTTCACTGTCGTTTCCGCAATGTCGAGCTTGCGCGCAATCAGCTTGTTGCTATCGCCGCCCGCGATCAGCGTCAGAACTTCGCGCTCGCGGACGGACAGCAGATCAATGGCCGACCTGTCCCGCAGAACCGGTACCCGCTCAACACTCGCGCAGCCGGCATCCGTGGCTGCCGTCTCGC
Source organism: Polaromonas sp. (assembly GCA_036279755.1). Lineage (GTDB taxonomy): Bacteria > Pseudomonadota > Gammaproteobacteria > Burkholderiales > Burkholderiaceae_C > Polaromonas. The sequence continues at coordinate 3,808 of DASUIO010000216.1, forward strand.
CCGGCGCGGAGGGCGGCGCCTTGGCACGGAAGGCGGTGACCAGCTTGGTCATCATTTCCGGGCTGACCACGGACTCCCCGTCGAGGACCTTGACGATGAAATCGGACAGGTGGTCCAATTCCACGGTTTTCAGCAGATAGCCGTCGGCGCCGGCCTGCAGCGCGGCGGTCAAGTCGTCCTCGTTCTCGCTCACGGTCAGCATCAGGATGCGGGCTCCCGGTGCCGCGTCCTTGAGCGACGCGATCCCTTCGACGCCGCGAACACCCGGCAGGTGGTTGTCCAGCAGGATCAGGTCAGGCCTGCTGCGCTCAACGCAACGCAGGGCTTCGCCGATGTCGCCAGCCTCGCCGGTCACGTCGAAACGCTCGTCCAGCGACAGCAGCGCGATCAAGCCCCTGCGAAACAGGGTGTGGTCGTCAACCACCAGCAGTCGAATGGGTTTCATCGTGTCCTTTTCTCAGGCACCGTGCGCCGGTCCGGCGAGGAACGCGAGGTCCAGGCCGGTTGTCGCCACGCTTGCGCCCGTCACCGGGTGCGGCGGCAACGTCAGCGTAACCGTCGTTCCCTGACCCGGCTCGGATGCGACCTTCACCTCGGCGCCGATGCGCTCGGCACGCTCACGCATGATTTTTATCCCCACATGAGATTCGCCACGACTCTGATGGGCGTCAAAGCCGGTGCCATTGTCGCGCACCACAAAGCGCCAGCGCGCGCCCTTGACCACCTCAAGAGCGACATGCGTGGCCCCGGCGTGCTTGCGCACATTGGACAACGCCTCCTGCAACACATGCAGCACCTGCACCTGCACGTCCGATGGCAGCGGCAGGCCGTTGCCATCGACTTGCAGATGCGTCGGCAAACCCGTTTGGTGCCGGAACTTCTGCAGCGTTTCCTGCAGCGCCTGCTCGATGTCGTCGGTATTGGTGCGTGTGCGGAAATGCACCAGCAGCTCGCGAACGTCGTTAATGCTCTCGCGCAGCCCGGTGTCCAGTTCGTCGAGTGCCGTCTGTACGTGTGGCGCCTGGCCCCGCTGGACGGCGGCCCGCAACAACTGCACCTGGATCTTGAGAAAGGCCAGCGACTGCGCAATCGAGTCGTGCAGTTCGCGCGCCAGCAGGGCACGCTCCTCGGCAACGGCGGCTTCACGCTCCAGGGCAGCGGCGCGCAATCCCTCCAGAGCGCTGGCCAGATGACTGGCCAGCGCATCCAGCAGTTCGGTTTCGTCCGCGCTCAACATGACGGAAGAACGGAAGAACAGGTTGAACTCGCCAAGCAGGCGTTGCTGCAGCCGGATCGGCACACTGACCACGCTTTCGTACCCCGCCCGGGCGCAATGGCGCACCGGCGCTTCGTCATGACTCAGGATCGGGATCACGCGCGTACGGGCATCCGGCCGCAGGTTGCCGCAGGCGCAGGCCCCAGTCAGCAGGCTTCGCTCCTCCTCAACCAGGTCTTGCGGGAAACAGTCCGAAGCCAGCATCAAATAGCGCTGGCTGGCTTCATCGGACCAACGCACCGCCGCCGCATCAGCCTTCATGAGGGTTCGCACGCGCTGGGCAAACCCGCGCGCCAGTTCGTTGATGCTGTTGGCCTGGGCCAGAAAGGCGCTCACTTCGTAAAGCGCCTCAAGCCGCGCGCGCTGCGCCTCGATGCGCCGCGTCTTGGCCTCGACCTTGGATTCCAGGCCTTCGTAGAGCGACTGCAAAGTCGCAGCCATGTGATTGAAACTGGCCGCCACCTGGCCAAACTCATCCTGCGTGTCAACCTCGATGCGCGCGGCAAAATCACCAGATTCGACCTTGCGCAGCCCCTGCCGCAGCTGCGCGAGGGGGTTGATCACATACTGGTAGCCGGTGTAGAGCATGACCACGGCACCGCCGATGGCGAGCGCCATCATCACGAACTGGAACAGGTTCAAGATCGCTGTCAGCCATGACAGATGCTGCTCGATCACGAGGACGAGGCGGTCTATGGCGTCAACAAACTTGCCAGCCGCCTGCAGCGAGGACTGCGTCGGCGGCGGCGGCTCGGCCAGCCACTGCGGGCGCTGTTCACGCCACAGCGACTCAACAACGGCAAAGCGCTCGTCAACCTTTTTATCCCAGGGCACGAACAGCGGCCGCGACGGGTCACCTGCCCGCAACACGGCCAGGCTCTCATCGAAGCGGGCCACGAGGCCCTGAACTTCGGCATGCGCCACGCCCGCCTGCACCGAGCTGGCCAGCCGCCACGTCTGCATGCGCATGCGCCCGGCTTCGTTGACGGCCGCAGCGCCTCCTTCAAGCTGCCAAGTCACCCACAAGGTCAGCCCTATGGAGGTCAACGCGACGATCAGCAGGCCGACGCCGATGCCGATGAGTTTGCTGGACAAGGAAGCCGTCGGCTGCATGCTGGCCTAACCCCTTGCGCCGCCCGCCGGAACGCGCGGTCCGCGGGGCGCTGGCGACGGCGCAGCACACTGCGCGCACACCATGCCCGCGAGCCGGTGCAGCGCTTGCCAGCTGTCCAGCGGCCAATCGGGCTGTTTCAGTCCCTTGACGATACCGTCCACCTTGTGCGCGGCATAGAGCAGATGGGCCAGGGCTGTGTCGGTCATACCGGGCAGCACCCGCTCAAACAGCTTTTCCTTGGCGCCCCAAACGCGGTTTTCACGCAGCGCCATCGGCATGGGCCGGCCCGCCTGAAGGGCGTCTTTCACACGCTTCAGGCTGCGGATGTCTTCGGCCAGGGCCCAGTGCACCAGCACCTCGGCGGTGCCTTCGGCTTGCAGGCCGTCCAGCATGCGCTGCATCCGCAGCGCCTGGCCGCCGAGCACCGCTTCCGACAGCTTGAACACGTCGTAGCGCGCGACATTGAGCACAGCGTTTTCAACCTGGTCGAAACCGAGAACCGCGGACGCGTTGTCTGCGCCAGACGGGTAGAGCAGGCTCAACTTCTGGATTTCCTGATGCGCGGCCAGCAGGTTGCCTTCGACCCGGTCGGCAAAAAACTGCAGCGTGCGCTGCCCCTCTTCGCCAGCCGCGACGCGCTGGCCCTGCAGCTGCAGGCGCTGCGCAATCCACTGCGGCAAAGCGCGGCGGTCAATCGGGTCGAACTTGACGGTCATGCCAAAGCTGTCGAGCGCGCCAAACCACGCGCCCTTGGCTGTCATGCTGTCCAGCTTGGGCAGCAGGATCAGCGTCAGCGTGGCGTCATCGCCCTGGGCGCGCTCCGCCAGCTGCTGCAGCGCTACCGAACCGTCCTTGCCGGGTTTGCCGCTGGGAATGCGGATTTCCACAATCTGCTTGTCGGCGAACAGACTTAACGAGCCACCACTGGCCAGTACCTCGCTCCAGTCAAAATGCGCCCCGGCCACGGTATGCACCGTTCGTTCGGTGTAGCCCTGAAGGCGCGCCGCCGTGCGCAAGGCATCGGCAAACTCCTGCACCAGCAAGGGCTCGTCGCCATGCAGGGTGTAGAGACTTTTGAGTCCCCGCTTGAGGTGCTCGGACAGTTGGGCAGGCGCCAGGTTCATGCCCTGCAGTTTAGCTTCTGGGGACGGCCGCAGTCGTTTTGCAGCAAGCGCTACAGCTTGCTGGTGGACAGCAGCAGGCTGGTCTCGGTGTTGGAAATGCCTTCGAGCAAGCGGATGCGCCCAAGCACGCGGTCAAAGGCCTCCAGGCTGTCGGCGCGCAACTCGGCCACGATGTCCCACCGCCCATTGGTGGTGTGCAGCGCGCTCACGGCCGGGTCGCCGCGCAGGCTACTCAACACCTGGTCGATGCGGTTGCCATCGACTGCCACGGTCATCAGCGCGCGAATTTGGTGGGCCTCGACCTGCGGCCTGAGCCGGGCCGTGTACCCCACAATGGTGCCGTCGGCTTCAAGCTTGTTCAGGCGGTTTTGCACCGTACCCCGCGACACACGCAAGACCTTGGCCAATGATGCGATCGAGGCCCGGGCGTTGTCGCGCAGCAGGGAGATGAGTTGGCGGTCTGTGTCGTCCATGCCCGAATTTTAATGACTAACCGCTAATTAGAAATGGTGATTTGTACAATTTAATTAGTAAATTGACCAGTTTGTTGCCTTTTATTTAGCACTGATGCTTCGCATAATGAATATTTGTTGAGACGAATCTGACTGCATTGAGCGGTCAGCGTCTACAGATCAATGAAAAGTCAGGCATCGGGAGACACGTCATGGTTGAGTACATTGGCATTGAAGGCATACAGCGCATCGTGGGTCGTGTGGGCCCCGCACGGTTCATGGAAGGCCTGGCAGCGGAAATTGAAGCCGATTACCGGCGCTGGGGCGAATTCGACAAATCGGCGCGCCATGCCATTCATTCGCCGGGAGGCGTGATCGAGTTGATGCCCACCAGCGACGGCCAGATGTACTCGTTCAAGTATGTCAACGGCCACCCCCAAAACACCGCACGCGGCCTGCTGACGGTCACGGCTTTCGGCGTTCTGGCGGATGTGGAAACCGGCTATCCTCTGCTGCTGTCCGAGTTGACGGTCAGCACGGCTTTGCGCACGGCGGCCATGTCGACACTGGCCGCACGCTGGATGGCCCGGCCGGACAGCCGGGTCATGGCCTTGATTGGCAATGGCGCGCAAAGCGAATTCCAGACGATCGCGTTTCACCACATGCTGGGCATTCGCGAGTTCAGGCTGTATGACGTAGATGGCCACGCGACAGAAAAACTGGCACGCAACCTCCACGCACTCGGCGAGCGCGATCTGCAGGTGACGCTGTGCCACTCCGCCGCCGACGCCATTGCAGGTGCCGACATCGTGACCACCCTCACGGCCGACAAACGCAATGCCATCATTCTGACGCCCGAGATGATCGCGCCCGGTATGCACCTGAACGCCGTGGGTGGCGACTGCCCCGGCAAGACCGAGTTACACCCCGACATCCTGCGGCGGTCCGACGCCCGCGTGATTGTGGAGTACGAACCCCAGTCGCGCACCGAGGGGGAGATCCAGCAGCTGCCCCCCGACTTCGCCGTGACCGAGTTTGCCCAGGTGCTCAGCGGCGCGGCGCCTGGCCGTGCATCGCCTGCTGAAGTGACGATCTTTGACTCGGTAGGTTTTGCTCTCGAAGATTACTCTGCGCTGCGCTATTTGTATAAACTGCAACGGCAGCAGAACCAGCCCCGGAAAATCGATCTGATTCCCCATCTGGACAACCCAAAAAATCTGTTTGAACTGTTGGGTGCAAGCGCCAACCACGCGCCTGCAACCCCGCCCTCCGTAAGGCCACGCAAGCCCATCGCCGCTGAATTGACCTCGACATGACCCGACACATCCGGCTCATAGGAGCCCCGACCGATATTGGCGCGGGGACCCGCGGCGCATCCATGGGCCCTGAGGCGCTGCGCGTTGCCGGGCTTCAGGCCACGCTTGAAAGCCATGGCCTGATCGTGACAGACCGGGGCAACCTCAGTGGCCCGGCCAATCCCTGGCTGGCGCCCGTCAATGGCTACCGGCACCTTGCCGAGGTAGCGGCGTGGAACCGCTCGGTTCACGAGGCGGTCTATTTGACGCTGACCGAGGGTGATCTGCCGATTTTGCTGGGCGGCGACCACTGCCTGGCCATCGGCTCGATCAGCGCCGTAGCCCGTCACTGCCGGCAGGAAGGCAAGAAACTACGTGTCCTGTGGCTGGATGCCCATGCCGACTTCAACACCCACGTTCTGACCCCCACTGGCAACACGCATGGCATGCCGGTGGCCGTGCTGTGTGGCTATGGGCCTGACGAACTGACTGGTATAGGCGGCGTTTTTCCTGCCATTGCGCCTTCGGTCATACGGCAGATCGGCATCCGCAGCGTTGACGAAGGCGAAAAGCGCTTTGTCAGGCAAGCCGGGCTGGAAGTGTTCGACATGCGCTATATCGATGAAGAGGGAATGCGCCACACCATGGAAGCCGCGCTCGACGGGATCGACGAGAACACGCATCTGCATGTGAGTTTTGATGTCGACTTTCTCGACGCCACCATCGCGCCGGGCGTCGGCACGACGGTCAAGGGCGGCCCGACTTACCGCGAAGCCCAGTTATGCATGGAAATGATTGCAGACACCGGGCGCTTGGCATCGCTGGACCTGATGGAGCTGAACCCCGCACTGGATGTGCGCAACAGCACGGCCGAGCTGGCCGTTGACCTGATCGAGAGCCTGTTCGGCAAGAGCACGCTGATGCGGCGCTATTGATTGAACCGTTGTGGCACTTCGGTTTTCACTAAACCTGCGTGCTCTACAAGGGCCTGACCCCTTGAGTCAGGCTTCATTTTTTTAGCGCCTCAGCCTCTCAAGGCGTCGCGCACCAAGGGGCGGTATCGTGCGCCAGCCCCATCCACAATGCCCAGCCGGAGGTGGCGACCAGCGCCAGCCCAGCCAGGCGGATGCCCCACTCGCCTGTGCCACCCCCCTGCAGGCGTAGCAACAGCCAGGGCCCGATCATGAGGGACACACTGCTGCCCAAAGCGAACAGCGCCATGGTCAGCGCACCATCCAGCGGCCCCCCGCTAAGCGCGGCCACCAGCAGGGCCGAGTACAACAGGCCGCATGGCATGAAAGCCCAGAGCGCGCCAATGGCCAGCGGCGCGCCACGCCCCCAGGTGGCATTGAGCGCCCGGACCTTGCTCCAGACACTCCGGGCCGTCGTGTCGAGCCAGACCGGCTGACGGGCCAGCACGAGCAGCATCAGCCCCAGCAGCATCGCTGCCACATGAAACAGGGTCCAGACCGGACGCATGACGGCCGTTTGTGTCGTCAACCAGCCCAAGCCCTGCATGGAAGCCGCCGCCACGGCGCCCAGAGCCGAATAGCTTGCCAAGCGGCCAACCTGGAACGTCCAGATGGCCGAGCTGCCGCGCTCGCCCGCAGCCTTGCCGATGCCAGCGCAAGCCGCACCGCACATGGCAATGCAATGGGGCCCGCCTGCGAGCCCCATGAGCAATGCCGTCACGGCCAGTGATGTCTGCATGAAGCGGTTTTAAATGATCCTGGAAAACCTTGCACGCGTATGGTCGGCCTGCAGATAACGATCGAACACCATAGCCACCCCATGCACAAAGAACCAGCCCATGGTCGTGACCTCGATGCCGCTGTCGTTAACCTCGACCAGGCCCTGCTCTTCCATGCCGCGCAGGGCCTCCAGTTCGGCGACAAAGTAGCTTTTGAAGTCAATCAGGTGAGCCAGTTCGATCGACTCGAACTGCAGCTGCCCTTGACACATCAGCGCCATGATGACGGCGCGCCGCACCAGATCGTCACGCGAAAGGGCCAGGCCTCGCACGACCGGCAGGCGGCCCTGGTCCAGACAGTCGTAATACTCTTCCAGTGTCTTGGCGTTCTGGCTGTAAGTCGCTCCGACCTTACCAATGGCCGACACGCCCAGACCGATCACGTCACGATCGGGTTGGGTGCTGTATCCCTGAAAGTTGCGGTGCAGACGTCCCTGACGCTTGGCCACCGCCAGTGAGTCATTGGGCAAGGCAAAGTGATCCATGCCCACATAGACATAGCCCGCACCCTGAAAAGCCGAAAGCGCACGCGACAGCATGGATACCTTGGCGTCCGCAGAGGGCAACTCAGCGGCAACGATGCGACGTTGCGGCTTGAAGCGCTCAGGAAAATGCGTGTAGGCGTACAGGGTAATTCGGTCCGGTCGCAATTGAATGACCTGTGCCAGCGTGCGATCAAACGACTCAGAGGTCTGCTGCGGCAGACCGTAGATCAGATCGAAGTTAACCGACTCAAAGCCCAGCGTGCGCGCCGACTCCATCAGCGTGGACACCTGCTCGGCGGGCTGGACCCGATGGACGGCCTTTTGCACGACAGCATCAAAATCCTGCACGCCGAAGCTCAAGCGGTTGAAACCCAACTCGGCCAGCGTGGCCAGCCGCGTGGCGTCCACAGTGCGCGGATCCACCTCAATGGAGCATTCCGCGCCCGGAGCGAACGTAAAGCTGCGCCGCAAGATGGTCATCAATTCGCGCAGTTCGCTGTCGCTCAGGAACGTGGGCGTACCGCCGCCCAGATGCAACTGGCTGACAGTCTGGCCAATGCCTACCTGGGCGGTGCGTAAATCCACCTCCCGACTCAGGTAGCGCAGGTACGCTTCGCCACGCTCATGACGCTTGGTGATGACCTTGTTACAGGCACAGTAATAACAGAGCGATTCGCAAAAGGGAATGTGCACATAAAGGGATAGCGGCAACAGCATGGCTGCCGCGCCGTCCCGGCGCTGCGCCAACGCCTGGCCACAGTGCTCCGGCGTGAAGGCCTCGACAAAGCGATCTGCCGTGGGGTAGGAGGTATAGCGCGGACCGGGCGCGCTAAAACGACGAATCAACTCGGGTAATGGGGTAGACATAGAATCGGTCGCAGTGGCGCTCATGACGACTCTTCGCCATGCATACCGGTAGTCTCAGGGTAAGTCGGTACAATGTACTGTCAAATACGCCATACCTTTTTGACATAGATCAATGGCAAACCAAGCCCCGTGCCAGACACCGACCCAACCCCGCCCTCAGGAGAAATCCATGTTTGATGTCACGCCATCACCCTTGGGGATGGGTCAGCGAGCAGAAGCTGCCAGCGATGCCAAAATGCTGCCGATAAATACACACACCATCAAGGTGGCCTGTTCCAACTGCAACCTTCGTGAGTTGTGCATGCCCATGGGCCTGAAGGCCGAGGAACTGGACAGGATCGATGAAATCGTCGCTATCCGCCTCAAGGTCAAGCGCGGAGCTAGCCTGTTCAGCAACGGAGACAAATTCACCTCGCTGTACGCCATCCGCACCGGCTTCTTCAAGACCTGCATTGCGACCGAAGATGGGCGCGATCAGGTGACGGGCTTCCAGATGGCTGGCGAAATCATTGGTCTGGACGGTGTCGTGAACGACCATCACACCTGTAATGCCGTGGCGCTGGAAGACGCCGAGGTGTGCGTGATGCCGTTTGATCGCATTGAGGAGCTGTCACGTGAGTTCACCGCGCTGCAGCGCCATGTGCACAAAATCATGAGCCGGGAAATTGTGCGCGAGCATGGCGTGATGCTGCTGCTCGGCAGCATGCGCGCCGAGGAGCGTCTGGCCGCATTCCTGCTTAACCTGGTGCAGCGTCTGCATGCCCGCGGATTCTCCCAGTCGGAGCTCCTTCTGCGCATGACGCGTGAGGAAATCGGCAGCTACCTGGGGCTCAAGCTCGAAACCGTGAGCCGCACCTTCTCGAAGTTTGTGGAAGACGGTATCGTGGAGGTGAAGCAGCGGCACGTGCGTATCCTCAATACCGATGCCCTCAAGCTGATCGTGAACAACCACCAGCAATCCTGCCAGTAAGGCCCATGGCAGCACGCTGGCATGGACGCAAATCCTGCATCATGCCCCCCAACAAGGCCCGCCTTCAGCAGCCGCCTTCCTTGGGGCAACCCTCCGGACGTGCGTCAAGCGGCAAGGGACAGCGATTGACCTCGAAGGGGGACATGGCGAGCAGCGTGGTCAATGCGCTGGAGGCCATGGTCAGAATCCAGAACGCGAAAAAAGCCAGCGTGTAAACACCTTGCCGAGACATCGCCAGCGGATGGCCAAACCACTGCAAATCCTGCGGGTCCACCACCGCAAATACCAGTATTTCAGTGACAACGGCCACCAGAAAGGCAGGCCAGGCAATCCACATCAGTCGTTGAGCAAGCATATTCCTGGGGTCTCCTGTTGGTGGTCACGGTAACTCAAGGCTTTGATGGCGCAGGGACACCGGTCGCAGCGTGATTTCTGGCCTGCATCGCAGGCGCCAGGTTGGCAGCGGGGGCCGCGTCAGGCTTGGCGACCTGATTCGCTTGATCCACCTGACGGTGGCCCGGGGTGTTAATCACAGGATCTGGAATCGTGACGGCCAGATACAGGGTGACGAATGAGGCCACAACCACAATCGCCGGCCCGGCAATCACCAGCCACACGTGACCGAACTTCCACCAGGGTTGTGCTTGTTTGCTGTGCATGACAGTTCAGTTCCTTAGCGGGGTACCAGGAAGACCGACTTCTCGGACACGCGTCCCGGGGAGTTGACGGCTTCAATCTCGAAATGGATGGCATGCGAACCTGCGCTCGCCCCCTCATAGGGCAACTCCAGACGCACGGGAACCCAGCGGGACTGAGTGGCATCGACGGTGATCATGCTCTCGGAAGCGAGTACCAGCCCCGGCAGGCCTTGCACAGTAATGCGATAGTCCTGTTT